>NZ_BADU01000152.1:0-48208 GCF_000239875.1 Pseudoalteromonas sp. BSi20311
AATTGCCACTAGGTGCAGTAAATTGACCATACACCGCATCATTGCCCACGGTTAGTATGGTGGTGTGCATTGCTCCGTTGGCACCAATCACTTGGCCTACAATACTTTTATCGCCGTTACTGGCACTGGTAACGTTAGTTATTTCAGCGCTGTAGGTTTCGGCAGTTTGCGGTATGGCGAGGTCAAAATTATCGCCCGCTTTAAGGGTTTTAAGCGCTGCTAAATCAAATTCTATATAGGCTTCATTTTGCAAATCGGTAGGCAGTACTTTTGCCGCTTTAAGGATTTCTTTGGCCTTGGTTGAGGGTTTATTAATTGCGTCAAACGAACTTTCAATAACGGCTAATTTTGTTTCTGAGGGTTTGGTTTTAATAGGATCTTTACTCATATCAATGGGCAATGGTTTACGAGTTTGTTTTACAAATTCAGAATCAACAGGGACGATGTCAATGGCAATGAGTGGGTCTACCTCATCGGTTTTTTGCTGATTATTAAGCAGTGTATAAATGGCAAATACAGACAAAGGAATAGCGATAATTAAAACAATGTAACGTTTCATCTGTTTCTCTTTTAGGGTTATTGGTGAACTAATTGTTAAGTTTTATATTAAAAATAGGATGAGATCAAATTTAAATTGTAACCATAAAGTGTTAATGGGTGTTTTTGTAACTTATTGTAAGTATTTACTTTACCTTTTTTAGGTATTTGTTTTTGATTTAATAAGTATGATTTTTTTTAGTAATGACACACCCTGTGGCATGTTTTTAGGTACGTATGTGTTTTTTAAATTGCAATGATTTTGAAAGACAAAACTGACCAATAAAATTTTTTAGCAACGTGATCATTTTTCATTATTCATTATTCAAAATTGCAAAGTATAAATAGGCAAAGTATGTTGTAACGTTAAAGCATGAAATGAGGGAATTATGGTAGGGACTGATCAGTTACTTAGTCGCACTATGGCGGGACTTGTTGCCGTTATTATTGGTTTTTCAAGTTCAATAGCATTGATTTACCAAGTGGTGATCACTTTAGGTGGCACACCTGAATTAGTGGCAAGCTGGATATTAATGCTGGGCTTGGTAATGGGCAGTACCTCTATTGTGTTGTCGTTTTATTATAAAGTGCCCATTTTAATAGCATGGTCTACCACTGGGGCTGCATTACTCATCTCAAGCGCGCAAGGCTATAGCCTACATGAAGCCATTGGTGCCTTTATGTTATCAGCCTTATTGGTGCTGGTGTCGGGGATAACGGGGTGGTTTGCAAAAATAATGAACCGTATTCCTAGTGAGCTGGCTTGTGCCATGTTAGCGGGAGTATTAGTGACATTTGGCATTGACGTGTTTAACTTTATGAACGAAATGCCATTGGTGATTGGTTTAATGGTGGTGGTGTACTTTATTGGTAAGCGCTTTTTTGCTCGTTTTGCGATGCTAAGTGTGCTGCTCGCGGGTATATTTTTAGCGTGGTATATGGGCAACATCGATACCAGTACTGTGCATTGGCAAGCGAGTAGTTTTGCCTATATTGCGCCAACGTTTAGCTTGCAGGCATTCGTAAGCATTAGTATTCCTTTGTATATAGTAACTATGACTTCTCAAAACTTACCCGGTTTTGCTATTTTGAAAGCACATAATTATAAGGCGCCTATATCATCGTCATTAACTGTGACCGGGTTAATAAATTGTGTGACGGCTCCCTTTGGTACCTATTCTATTAATTTAGCAGCCATAACAGCGGCTATTTGTATGAGCGAAGAGGCCGATAAAGACCCTGATAAGCGTTATTGGGCAAGTATTGCTGGTGGCGTGTTTTATATAATTATGGCGTTATGTGCGGCTATGTTAGTGGCAATTGTGGCAAGCTTGCCACAGGCCTTGGTATTGGCGCTGGCGGGTATTGCTTTGTTTGGCACCATAGCCAATAGTTTGCAGCAGTCTTTGCATAGTGCTGAATATACTGAAGCAGCCATTATTACTTTTTTAGTAACGGCTTCTGATTTAACTTTGTGGTCGGTAGGTTCAGCATGCTGGGGGATAATTGCCGGGGCAATCACATTAATAGTGACACGTAAGCGCTAAGCGCAGCTTTGAGTTATAAGTTGTCAGCTATCAGAAAGTGATACAAGAGAAAGCGCGAGATATACTCGCGCCTACAAGCTTTCACCGCACTTGGCTAATCTCCAGCTGAACGCTGAGAGCTAAAACCTAACCGCTGCTCTCTTTTTTATAGCATTGGCTTTAACACATCAAACATGGCGTCAATGTGATCATCACGGTCATTTAGGGCTGCAATGTATCGGTATTTTTCGCCGCCAGCTTCTTCAAAAATTTCTCGGTTTTCACCTTCTAATTCTTCAAGTGTTTCAAGGCAGTCGGCGCTAAATGCAGGGCTGATAATTGCGATATCTTTAATTCCTTCGCTAGGTAAGCTCTCAAGAGTTGCATCTGTGTATGGTTTTAACCATTCAGCTTTACCAAAGCGACTTTGAAAAGTAGTGAGCACTTTATCTTTGTCTAGCCCTAGTTTTTCAACCACTAAACGCGTGGTTTGTTGGCATAGGCAGTGATATGGGTCGCCATTATCTAAAAACTGTTTAGGCATACCGTGGTATGAAAACACCATTCTTTGTGGCATTCCGTGTTTTTCTAAATCTTCGCTAATGCTGTTAGCGAGTGATTCTAGGTAGGTTGGGTTTTTGTGATACCCATTTACAAAGTGCAGCTCTGGCACCCAGCGCCATTTTTTTAATACATTGGCAACCGCATCAAATGTGGAGCCTGTAGTTGGGCTTGAATACTGCGGGTAAAGCGGCAGCACAATAATACGGGTTAAACCTTTGTCTCTAAGCTCTTCAAGGCCCGCTTCGATTGATGGATTGCCGTAGCGCATTGCCATGACAACTTCGGTATTAGTGTAGCCATGTTGCTTTAACAGGTCATTAAGCTTAAGGCTTTGTTGGCGAGTAATATGGGTTAGTGGCGAGCCATTTTCAGTCCAAATACTTTTATATAGCTTGGCAGAACGTTTTGGGCGAATGCGTAAAATAATACCATGCAGTATGATCATCCATAAAATACGCGGAATTTCTACAATGCGCGGATCAGATAAAAACTCACGTAAGTAAACACGTAACGCGCTTGCTGTGGGGGCATCAGGGCTGCCTAAGTTGGTCAGTAATATTCCCGTTTTTTGGTTAAAACGCCCGTCGTGGGGATTATCGGTAACGGCAGAAAATCGCGACACGTTGTGCTCCTTCAAGCAAAGTTATTAATTTATTTAAGCCCATTGTAACGAATAAAAGAGCAATTTAGATCAATCATTTAGCAGTTTTAACCATAATTCTAAATGGGGTCGGCTTTTTAGCTTCGAGTTGTTGTAGTTTAATAATCGATTTTGTATTAAAAACATGTCCTTTAGGTAAAAGCATAATGCCTGTATGGCTGTGCAGTGAGTTTGCCAGTGTCATATTTTCTTCAAGCTCTTGAGCACTCATTACTTTAATTGAGCCAATTGAAGTGTCAGAAGCGATAAGCGCTGCATGGCTTGCTTCTAGTGCGTTTACAATTTTTGGATGGTAAAAGCTACCACTGTGAAGTTTTATATTATTTAGGGCAAACTGATGGCGTTGTTTTGTTGTTAGTAATGGCTCACTTTGCTGGTAATAATCCCAATAATCACGTGCTACGCTCAGTACCATAGCTCCAATGGGAATATCTTTTCCTGCCAGTCCTTTAGGGATACCCTGGCCATCGTAACGTTCGAATTGATAATAAATAGCATCAGATACATCGCTTAAATGAGTTGCTGGCATGAGCATTAATTGTGAAATACTAGGATGTGTATAAAAGGTTTTTCTTTGTACTTCATTCAGCTTATTAATGGGTTTGTTGTAAAGCTCAGGATCCATAGCAAGTAAACCAATTTGAGCTAAGTATCCTGCCATAGGTGCCAATGTAATACTTTTTTGAGATACATTAAGAAAGCGCGCAATTTGGGTACATGTGCCTGCTATACTTTCGGCTATTTTTCCATCGAGGTAAGGGTTTGCGTTAATAAAGTTATAAAGCAGCTCAACGGTGGATTGGTGCTCGCGTTTTTCATTTTCATTTGCGACTTCGAGCTTTTTTAGTACGTTTCTAATTTGCTTTGTTCGTTTGTCGACGAGTTGTTCTAGATTACTGTTAAGTTCTTTTAATTGCAGGTTTTGCTGATTTACATGAAACTGTAAAATTTCATTTTGTTTTTTTAGTCTAAACTTTTCTACGCCCGATTGTATAACACTAATTAAGTGGTCATTTTGCCAAGGCTTTTGCACATAGGCGTGAATGCCTCCTTCGTTTACCGCACTTATTGTTGACTCTAAATCAGAAAAACCAGTTAACAAAATACGTTGGCTATCGGGGGCGAGTTTTCTGGCTTTGGCTAAAAACTCTGCACCGCTCATGTGTGGCATGCGCATGTCGCTTATTACCACATCAAACTGTTTATTTTGCATTTTTTCCAGTGCATCTTCACCACTGGTTGAAACACTCACATCAAATTTATGTTGGCGTAATAAGCGCACTAAAGATTTAAGTACATTGGCTTCATCATCTAAGCATAAAATGCTCGGTGGCTGCTGCTTTAACTGTTCTAATTGAGCAATATCTGTCATTGATCTTTTTACCACCAATGTGATTATGAGTTATAAGATTAAATTTAGTTTAAAATTTGGCTGTAAACAACTGATAATGTGATAAAAAATCATTCATTAGTGATTTTTTTCGCGTTTAAAATACTCAAAGCATCGTCAGTTAAGTTAGGCTTTTTAGGTAAGGTAATGTTAAAAGTAGTGCCTTGATTTAACTGACTTTTAACACTAATTAGGCCACCGTGTTGTTCTATTATTGCTTTACTTATAGCCAGTCCCAACCCTGTGCCTTGGCCAATTGGTTTTGTAGTGTAAAATGGGTCAAAAATTTTATTAAGTTTATCGTTATCAATTCCACAGCCATTATCTGCAATCGTTATATAGGCATTTTTTTTATCGGCTTTAGTGGTAATACTGATCACTCCAACTTTGTCGCAAATAGCTTGAGCGGCATTAAAAAATAAATTTAAAAATACTTGAGAGAGTTGAGTCGAACGACCAGTGATGATGATTGGTTCTGTGTTGTAGTGTTTTTCAACGTTGGCGCTGTATTTAATTTCGCTCCAGGCAACACGTAATGTGTTATCAATAAGCTCGGTTATATCAATGTCGCCAATTTGGGTTTGATCTGGATGAGCAAATTGCCTTAACCCTTGTACAATCTCTTTAACACGATCAGCCCCTTCACTCATTTCAGTAATGATATCGCTTGAGTCTGATTGTAATTCATCAAATTGATAATGCTGTAGCGTATCTGCTAATGTTTGCTGCGTTATGGCATTGTCTGCTTTGAGTGCGTTAATTAAATGGCTAAATTGCTCTAGGTTGTAAGCCAAATTTTGGATGTTACTGACTATGTAGCTTAAAGGATTATTTATTTCGTGTGCAACGCCTGCTGCCATTTGACCTAACGAAGCCATTTTTTCAGAGTTGATTAACATTTGCTCTATGTTATTTTGTTTTTCTTGCATTTCTTTTTGTTTAACAAGTAGATTTCGTTTTTCAAATTGTGAAATCGTATTCCCTGCAAAACTGACAAAGCGTTGCATTAAAGTAATGTCGTGTTGATTAAATGCGCCAATCGTTTCAGAAAAAATATATAACTGATAGCTCTCTGTGCTGGTACTTACTGGGGTGGTGAGCATTGCATGCTGCGAATGCCAAAAAGGATCGGTTACTTGCCAATTAGGAAGTTGGTGTAAGTTAAATACATTTTTAATGTTTCTATTAGGTTTATTGAGTACTTCAAGTTGGGTAATGATTGCATCGCTTTGCGGGTGTGATGCTGTGATTAATGTAGCCATTTCATCACAGGGGTTTATTTTAATTAAAATAGCTGCAGAAAAATGAATAGCTTGCTGCAAAATATCAAAAAACTCAGTGAGTAAAGTTTCAGTTCTGTCGTTCTTTAAAATGGCATCTAATCCATTTAAAATCAAACTATTAAAGGCGCGGTTTTCTTCAAGAGCTAAATTATGAACCTGTAATAAGTGTAGCTTTTCTAACAGTATTTCATTGTTACTCATACCGGGCCACCAAAAATTTCACAAGAAATCATTAAATTACCATGCTTACTGGTTGCATCGCTAAACGTGCCGAGCTCCCCAAAAGTAAAGCCCATAATAAAGGGGATATTGGGCAGTTGTGTTTTAATAGAGTGCTTTACTTCTTGCATGGCGTCTTTAATTGATAGCATACAGCCACCACAAAAAATAATAATAGCACCGGTAATGTTTTTTATTGCATGTAAGTCTGCCAGTTTGGTCAGTGAAGAAACGACCATATCGCCTCGTTTTATTAATTGTTCAGGGCTTCCCGAAGCAAGATAAACAGTATCGCCAACGCTTAAATTTGAAAATAATTCTAGCGTGCCATTTTCAGCTACCGCTGGGTGGCTTAGCAGCAGCCTAGGAATATCATCATCAGAGGAAAGGGCGCTTGCCAATGGGGTCATCGTTGATTGAGCAAGTATATTTCCTGTTGTTAACTGCTCTAACCCTAAGTTTTTACGCCATTGATTGTAAACATCAAAGGCGGGTAAGTTATCAATTGTTTTTAATAAACGACCATCAACGTCTGTAACCGTACCCTGCTGATCAGTTTTATCGTAGCCTGAACTATAAAAGCCGAACGTTTCTACAGAGGGATATAACACCGCAATAATAAAGCCTTGTTGATATACATTATTAGCATCGCTAAAACGCCACTGAGCTGAAATGTCGTTGTCGGCGCAACTTCCTCCAAAAACGGGTATACGCTGCCCTATCGCATCTTGAATTCCTTGTAATACTAGCTCTTCGTTCCCAGGGACTTGAAAGCACCAGACCATTTTTGGGGCTATTCCTGGCTGGCCAGCATTAGCAATGGCTTTGAGTACGGTTTGATGGGCTTTTTCTCTTAGATTATTGGTTGTATTGCAACTGGCAATCCCATAATGACCCCTTGAGTCTTTAATCGAGAATAAACTAATACTTTGCTCATTTATTGATAGGTTTTGTTCGGTTGCTGAGCCAAGGCACGAAGAGATGATTAAACAATTTTGAGTGTTTTTTAAAAAGTGTGGCTGATTATTATAAAGGTATTTAATGGTATCGGTTGTTGCAAACCCAAGCAGCAAGTCTGGGCCATGGTCCACAAATTGGCTTATAGGTTGAATAAATTTATCTATATCGCTGCCGTGAGTGTGAAAAGTATCAATGGCGAACATAGATGCCCCTTGGTAATAAAGATAGCCACAATTGTGGGTGTTTTTAACTATTAATAATAGCTTAGGATTTATTCTAGACTATTCTTGAATAGGGTGTGTTACTGAATTTACGGTTAGTAAATGTCACTTATGTCTTGAGTGTCTTATTTGTCGTCTTGTTATTAAATTTATGTTAATATAAATTTAAAATCAAGCTGAATATTATTAACATGCTAAAAACATTAAAGCCAAGTGAGATTGCTCGTTACTGCGATGTTCATCAACGCACGGTAAGCCGTTGGATTAACGCGGGTGACCTGAAAGGGCATAAGCTGACTGGTCGTGGTAATTATAGAGTGCAGGTAATTGACTTTATTGATTTTTTAGTCAGACATAAAATGCCAGTTCCACAAAGTTTGTCGCACAAGCCACAGGTCTTAATTATTGATGATGAGGCTAATGTCCGTTCTGTGATTAAGCGTGTTTTAAAACGAAGCGGTTTTGATGTCGTAGAAGCCGCAGGCGGGTTTGAGGCGGGTACGTTAATGCATCAACGAAAGCCAGAGCTGATCACTGTGGATTTATCTATGCCAGGGCTTAGTGGTATAGAGGTAATTCGTTTTATTCGCTCTTGTGAAGAGTTTAAAGATATTAAGGTGTTAGTGATTTCAGGGATGCCTGAAACTCAACTAATCGATGCAGTTAATGCCGGTGCTGATGGGTATATTTGTAAGCCATTTAGTAACGATACATTGATAAACAGTGTAAATATTTTATTTGGTAAAAATAGAACTCTTCTTGGGGTGTAAATAGTGGCTTTGCGAATTTTATTAGTAGACGATGAACTCAATGTATTGAAGTCTTTAAAACGAGTACTTGTTCGTTCTGGTTATGATGTAATAACAGCATCCACTGGTTTTGAGGCGCTTGAAATATTAGCGGCTAATCAAGTTGAGATAATCATTACTGACTTTAGAATGCCAGAAATGAACGGCGCTGATTTATTACGACAGGTTAAAAATAATTGGCCCGATTGCGTAAACTTAGTGCTAAGTGGATATGCTGATTTTAAGTCTGTGGTTGAGTTATTAAATCAGGGATTGGTATTTCGTTTTTTAGAAAAGCCATGGATTGATAGTGAGCTACTTGAAAACATTAGCGAGGCGAAAGTAAAATATGAACAGCGCCGAGCTAAAAGAGTAAGAGATCAGTTATTAATGGGCAGTATGTCTGGCTTAATAGAAATAGACAATGACGGTATTATTAATCGTTTTAATGCGCCTGCTGCTGAAATCATTCCAGATATTCATACATATGAAAACAAACACCTCGCCCATTTAGATACAGCTCAAAACAAATCGGTAAGCCAGTCTTTTGTTGATAAGAAAAGCAGTACACTTTTTATTAATTATACACGCGCCTCTGATCTAGCTAAAAGCGAAGAAATTATGATAGAGCGTTGTTTACATGACGATTTTTGCCAGCTTTTAAAGTTATCAATTAACTCAAACAGCATGAGCAATATTTTTCAACTCACCAGAACACAATCCGTGGTAACCAACGAGTCTGACTTTTATCATCATTTAGCTTTATGTGAAGCGAATAAAGAATGTTATGCCCTCGTTTATATAGGTATTGCGCAGTTTCAATTAATCAATGATCTGTTAGGGATAGAAGATGGCAGCCACCTTATAAAATTGGTTTTGGAGGTGCTAAAAGGTGTATCAGAAAAAGCGGTCAAAGTTCTTCATAAGAGCGCCGATCGGTTCGTATTATTTGTTCCGGAAATTAAATCTGATAGTGACATTTTAACCGATTTAAATAAGGCGATGAATGTTCTGAAAAAAGTACTCCCTAGTAAATACACCGATGCCCATGTGCAGCTTTATGGTGTGTATGGTTTGTTTCCTGAGGATAGCTTAGAGGGAAAAGAACTCGTTAATCAAATGCAGTTGACGATGAATTACCAGGTAGGTGAACAGCAGCATATTTTTTCTCGGTTTGATCCTCAGTTGGTAGCCGATTATAAAAAGAATTTTGAGTTAAGCCGTTTATTATTAACAGCGGTAAGTAATGATGAACTTTCATTACGCTTTCAACCTAAAGTTGACACTAAAACAGGCCAAATATTGATTGCTGAGACGCTTATTCGCTGGTATGAGCCGAGTAAACATGGCTGGGTACCGCCAGCTCATTTTATCCCGATTGCTGAATGTGATGGCCAAATTATACCAATCGGGCGTTGGGTTATTTCTCAAAGTTGTAAAACACTAAAATATTGGGCAGAGAACAATACAGGCGTGCGTTTATTGGCAATTAACTTATCTGCTAGGCAATTAAAAGATGATCCCGATTGGATTGACTACATGCTTGAGTGTTTAAGTAGCAATAGTTTAGAGCCGTCACAGTTGGTTTTTGAGCTAACAGAAACCTATTTAATAGAAGATTTTGCGGCCTGCGAACAGCAATTAATAAGGCTAAGATCGTTGGGGTTTAAACTATTGATTGATGACTTTGGTGTAGGTTACTCATCACTTGGCTACCTTTCAAAGCTGCCTGTAGATGGCGTTAAACTAGATAGAACCCTCATTGCTGATATTGAATCGTCTTTAGCGATGCAAAGTATGGTTCGTAATATTACGCGTATGTCGCATGATCTAAATCTAAAAGTTGTTGCTGAGGGGGTAGAAACAGCCTATCAGTGTGAACTTATTAAAAAGTTAGGCTGTGACTACATACAAGGCTATTACTATAGTGAGCCTTTAGAGCAGGATGATTTTTGTAATTATTTAAACCATTTCAATACTCAAGGTGCGCAATGAGTTCGATAGCGGTCATCATATTAGACGATGATGTTTTTTTATTAAAAGTATTACAAAGGACTATTCATCGAGCCTTTCCAGAGGTTGATATTATGACAACAGCGGATATAGATGAATTTTGGCAGCTTTTAAATACCAGGCAAGACGTTGATTTAGTATTAAGTGATTATTTAATGCCGCAAATGAATGGATTGGATGTTTTAGAGCAGTGCTCTTCACAAAACCCCTATCCGGTCAGGGCACTACTTACCGGCGATATGACGCTTAGTACTATGATGCGACAACCTAATGTTGTACATGCTTACCTTGCTAAACCGTTTAATGAGGCAGACATAACCGCGCTTTTTAACAATGTGGCGGCGTTAAAGTCATTGCCTTTTGCTTTTAATGTTCGCAGGCAATTAGGGGCTATGATTAGCTTTCCTGTTTATCCTCTTATTTTAAAAGAACTCAAAGACTTAATACAAAGCAATGAATTTGATTTGCACGATATAGCTAATGTTGTTTCTCAAGAGCCAATAATAACGGCTAAATTGTTACAACTTGCAAACTCCGCTTATCTTGGTTTTGTTAGGCCTACATCGTCAATAGATGAAGCTGTATCGAGGCTTGGAATTACCATATTAATGGCAATTACAACGTCTTTATTAGTTGCTAAAAACTTTGAATCGTCTATTCCTAGTGACGTACATGAAAAGCAATTGAATATAGCGGCGAATTACGCTAGCTGTGTTAAGCGCTTTGCTAAACAAGCTGGATTTAGTCTACAACATCAAGAGCTACTTTTCTCGGTGGCGTTATTGAGTTTTGTTGGCAAGATTATTTTATTGTCTCAAGCTCAAAGCGATTCGCCAGGTGAGCATGCTCAAACCATGACCGATGGATATGTAAGTGCCAATTTTATTTCGGCCTACGTTTTAAAGTTATGGGGATACGATACTAAAATATGTAACTTACTGATGAGTTGCCATGATTTAGATGGTACTAATGATGATGATCTAATCACATTCAATCATATGTTGTATGTAGTTAGGCAAGTTATTTTTGATAAACAAACCCCCATGCAATTACGTGCATACTGTGAATCAACAGGCGTAGACCCTCTACTTTGTCATCTTATTAGTGAGTTTGATTGGCATAGTTACACCTCTTAAATAGGCCTGTATAAAATATTGTTTAAAAACGGACAATACTACATAACGACCTATGTATAGTTTCTGCTGAGTCCCCTTTCTTACCCTTTACTATCTACTTTAGTCTAATAAAAACCGCATAAAACGTCATTTTGAGTGTGTTTTTTGCTCAACGCAGAGTGAAAAACATACAAAGCTGTTGTTTTTACCAATTATAAATAAAACTTCAATTTTAATATTGTGTTAACTTTTGGGGTTGTGATATTAAATTGCTACTTTGGTTGTATTTTGAGCTTCTAAAGGTGTTATTTTCCTATTTTTAAAGTTATTTGCATTCTTATGCTAATTTTATCAAATTTTTTGTTTCTTTTTGTTTGTGTATGTTGCTAGGATGTTGGCAAGGGGATACAGGAATATACCCCACACACATTATAAGAATACACAAAACAGGGTCATCATTATGTTAACATATCGTTTAAACACATTGGCTGTAGCGGTTGCTTTTGCTTTCACTGCGCCAAGTATGGTTAATGCACAAGAAGCGTCAGCTAAAGCTGAAAAAAATATCGAGCAAATATCTGTTTTAGGATCGCGAGTTTCAAACCGAACTGCCACTGAGTCGTCATCACCTATTGATTTAATTGACGCAGATGATTTAAACAAAGGCGGCTTTACCGAGCTTGGACAGAGCTTACAGGCAACGGCGCCGTCATTTAACTTCTCACGAACACAGGTTTCTGATGGTTCTGATTTATTTCGCCCTGCTACATTACGCGGCTTACAACCAGATCAAACCTTGGTTTTAGTAAACGGTAAACGCCGTCATAATCAATCTATTTTTGGTTTAACCAGTACTGTGGGCGGCGGCTCTGCGGGTACTGATATGAATGCGATCCCGCTTATTGCTTTAAAAGGGGTTGAAGTGTTGCGTGATGGTGCGGCGGCGCAGTATGGCTCAGATGCAATTGCAGGGGTTATCAACTTATCACTTAATAACTCAACAGATTTAACCACCGGGTACGTACAATATGGCGAAACAGCGATAGGTGATGGAGAAACAATTTCTGCCGGTTTAAATCGTGGTTTTGAATTAGGTAATGAAGGCGGTTTTATAAATTTATCGCTTGAGTACCGCGATGCAGATAAAACTAACCGCGCAGAGCGAGATACCGGTGGTTCACTTAATGTTGCACCAGGTACTTTATCGGACGAAGTACGTTGGGGACAAGGTAATGCAGAGAGTGAGTTTACTTCGGTATTTTACAATATGGCCCTGCCAATGGGTGAGGGGGAGCTTTACTCATTTGGTGGTTACTCTGAGCGTACTGCACTAGGCAACGGCTTTTACCGTAATTTTAATGAAGCGTCTAAAAACGTAACGCAAGTTTACAGCGACGGTTTTTTACCGCAAATCGACAATGAAGCACAAGATATTTCGGTAGCTGTTGGTTTTAAAGGTGAAATTAACCCTGATTGGACCTACGATGTTTCTGCTGTTTACGGTGAAAACCAATACGATTTTACCTCACGAAATACTTTAAATGCGTCATACGCGGCGGAGTATTTATTTAATAATCCGGGTGCAAGCGATGCCGATATAGCCGCGAATGCTGGCCCAACAGAGGGTTATTCGGGTGGATTTAGATTTGATCAAACAACGTTTAATGCAGATATAAACGGAATTATTGATATTGGTCGCAGTGAGCCTGTTTATGTTTCAATTGGCGCTGAATACCGTAAAGAAAACTATGAAATTGTACCAGGTGAAGAAGCATCATACGCGTGTGGCACAGCCAACACGGATACATCATACCCATCGGTGAACGATCCGAGTCAATTTGCACAATGTGGTTTTCAAGCTTATAACGGCCTTCGTCCTGAAGCTTCAAATAAAAGCGATCGTGATAGCTACGCAGTATATGTAGATGCAGAAACCATGTTAAGCGATGCATGGAATGTGAGCGGTGCACTTCGCTATGAAGATTTTTCGAATGCGGGTGACGATATCATAGGTAAAGTAGCAACACGTTATGAATTTAATGATGATTTTGCAATACGTGGTGCGTTATCAACGGGCTTTAGAGCGCCATCATTACAGCAAAGTGGTTACACTGCGTTTACCACTAACTTAGGGTCTGACGGCACGTTAAGTCAGTCGTTTACAGCGACAACGGGCTCTGCATTTCCTGCTGCTTTAGGCGTTGATACATTAAAGCTTGAAACATCAACTAACTACAGTGCCGGTTTTGTTTACGATGTGACCAGTGATTTATCGTTAACGGTGGATTTTTACCGTGTAGAAATTGAAGACCGTATTACATTAGGCAGCTTGTTATCGGCTGATGATGTGGCGTTTAGTCCTGAGGCGGTTGCTGCTCTGCAAGCAACGGGTGCAGTGCAAGCGAATTACTTTTCAAACTCAGTGAATTCAACCACTCAAGGCGTGGACATTATTGCGTCATACCGCACTGATTTATATGACGGTAATTTTTCTGCTACGTTTGCGGGTAACTTAAACGAAACTAAAATTGATAGTGTGAATGCAGCGCCAGGTATTCCAAAAAATGTGGCACTTGATGATATTCAGAGTAGCTTCTTAACTGATGGACAACCGGGTGAACGTGCAACGCTTACTTTTGATTATGAGCGTGATTCGTACAGCTCAATGATTCGCTTTAATTACTTTGGCGAAACCGATGTGAAGTATTTTGCTAACGATCATATTGAGCTAGCTACTGATGGCTCATTTAAAGCAACGAGTACCGTAGAAACGGCAGTACTCGTAGATTTAAACGTAAGCTATGAAATTAACGAGATGTTTTCGCTATCGGTTGGTGCGGATAATGTATTTGATGAAACACCGGATGAACTAGGTGATGATGAAGTATTAAATGCTATCTCTAATGGGGCATTTAAATACCCATTGCGTGCTGTACCCTATGGCTTTGATGGCCGTAGTTACTATGCAAAACTAAGCTTTAGCTTTTAATTTTAAACTAGGGTCTGTTGGCCTTTGCGGATTAAAATTTGTTCAAACTAGGGGCGGTTTAATCGCGGCGCGAGGTTTGTAACCTAGTGGGCTAAGTAAAAACCGAGCAACAAAGAGTAAATCGCCCCTAGGCAGAACCCTTCGGGCAGCGCCTGTTTGGCATTGATGCTGCGTTATCGCCTATTTATGGGGAATAACCACACTACATAGGCGCTGCCTTGCCTAAATACCAAACAGACTGCTGCAAATTTAACCTTGAAAGGTCAACAGACCCTAAATTAACCAGCAAAGGCGCCGTTTTAAACGGCGCTTTTTTTATGCTTGAAAAAATTGAAAAAGACATTAAAAATGGTTGCATGCTTGAAAATTAAGCATACAATCGCCATCAATATCAGTGTGGGATATGTATCCCCTCTCATTTTACTAATAGGAAAAAACAAATGGCTAAAAAAGGCAAAGCAAAAGCGGTTAAAAAATCCGCAGTAAACACCGGTCGAGGAGTGATAAAGCACAACGCATTGGCGGCACTGGTAACCTCTAAAGTATTTAAACCGCAAATTGTTAAAGCTAAAAAAGGTAAAGGTTCGTTTAAACGTAACAACAAACATGCAGGACAAGAGTCCTATTTAATCGCGGCTTAATTAGCATCGATCAAATAGGGCTTTTGAACTTACCGAAATAAGACTGGCTTCGAGCGAAGAGCTACGAGCTACGAGCTACGGGTTTCGAGTCACGAGCAGCGAACACAACCTAGCACCTTTAGCCCTCTCTTTCCGCGCAGCGTCTCATGATCTCTTTGTGAATTAATCACTTAAAACATGTTTGCACAAAGAGAAGTGAATGAGGAGTAAATGAGAAGGCAACGGGCTTCGAGTGACGAGTAGCGAGCTTGTGCAAACAGTCTAGCACCTAGTCATATCAGCCCTTAAATCTATTCTTTCAGCGCAGCGCCTCCCGTAGCCCGTAGCTCGTAGCTCGACACCCGAAACCCATAGCCTATTTACTCATGTGTTATCGATTTAGAATTTGCCAAATAAGAAGCATGGTTTATCACTGTTTGCGAAGGGTTCTCACCAAATAATTGCGTGTAGTCTTTGGTAAATTGCCCTGCATGCCAAAACCCCCAATTGGCAGCAACCACAGAAATGGGTTTATCTTGCTTTGCTAATTTTAGCTCTCTTCTAACATTATTTAATCGGGTTAAACGTAAAAACCGCAGTGGGTTTATCCCTAAAATACTCTCAAAACTATATTGTAAGGTACGCCTGCTCACAAAGGTGAGTTCGCATAATTGAGTAATTGTTACCGTGTTTTGTGGATGCGCTTTTATATAATCTTTTACTTTATCAACAACCGCTTTGCGGTGTTTATAACTGGGAGCGATGCGTTGACATGGGAGCTGTTCGTTTAGTAAATGTAATGCCAGCATATTAAGCATGTCTTGCTGTAAATCGGCATTTAGGCCAAAAGCGTTGTTGCTAACCATACTGTTTATTATACCCCGGGCACTTTTTAGCATGGCGTTGCATGTTGTCAGTCGCTCAGTACCTGAAGACGTTATATTTTTTAAGTGCATCCCCTGTATCTGAGCCATATGTTCTAACGATTGCGTGTCTATTACTAAACCATAAATATTAAACTGCTCAGGTGTAATAAGCTCAAAGTTACTCTCACTAGTGCGACACATAAATTGATTACTTGCCACATTTAAGCCATTAATTTTGCTCTGCTGCGACTGCTTTGGGATCCCAAGCCAAATAGATCGTGGCGCTATTGCGCATTGTTGGTGAAGAGCACGCTCTGTGTATTCTTCAAATGCATGAATATTAGAATAATCCACGCTTTCTATACACCCAAAAAATCGCCCATCACTGAGCTGATCATATTTTTGCTGCCACTGCGTTAGGTTATGCGCCTGCTCATCTATATCTTGGGTATGCACCATTCTCTTTTGTGGTGCGCTAGCTAAATCTTGCTGCGTCATAATGGCGTTACTCTTTGCTTTTTTTATTTTTATTAAGATTAAGTTACCACCTGTAACTATAGTTAACTATATGAAATAAAGCTAAAAATGATGATTTGCCAAAATTCGATAGTGTCTTGGTATGAATTAAGCTCTCTTGAAACTAAACAAAATTGATTTATAGCTTATAGGTCAGCAAAACCTGTACCAAGGTTTGAACTAGTTGTTATGTGGAGTAGATCATGGGGCAAAGGTACCGATATACACTGGGCACGCAGGTGTATAATTTTAAAAATTTGGCGCAAGTAATGGCAAAAGCCACTCCTCATCGCTCAGGTGACAGGTTAGCGGGTGTTATTGCACAATCAGCGCAAGAGCGAGCGGTTGCCCAAATGACCTTAGCGGATATTCCGTTGAAGGCATTTTTAAATGAGGCACTGATTGCTTATGAAGACGATGAAATAACTCGCTTAATTATGGACGATCACGATGCTAATGCATTTATGGCGATTGCTCATTTAACCGTGGGAGATTTTCGTAATTGGTTGTTAAGTGACTTTGCAACTCCCTCGGTACTTGCAAGTGTAAGACAAGGGATCACCCCGGAAATGGCTGCAGCTGTCAGCAAAATAATGCGCAATCAGGATCTTATCCTGATTGCTAAAAAATGCCATGTAACCAGTGCATTTAGAAACACCATTGGCTTACCTGGGCATTTATCCACGCGTTTGCAACCTAACCACCCTACGGATGATATTAACGGCATTGCCGCCTGTATTTTAGATGGGTTGCTGTACGGTAATGGTGATGCGGTGATAGGTATAAACCCCGCAACCGACAACGTGGCGCAGGCTATTAAATTGATGACATTGATGGATGAGGTGATTCAAAAATATGAAATTCCTACCCAAAGCTGTGTGCTTACCCATGTCACTAATACGATTGAATGCATAGAAGCGGGGGCGCCAGTTGATTTAGTGTTTCAGTCTATTGGTGGAACAGAAGCCACCAATTCGAGCTTTGGTTTTAGTTTAAATACTTTAGCTGAGGCACAAGATGCCGCGCTGAGTTTAAAGCGTGGCACGGTAGGCAATAATGTGATGTATTTTGAAACGGGACAGGGCAGCTCGCTTTCGGCTAATGCTCATCACGGGCTTGATCAGCAAACCTGCGAAACTCGCGCGTATGCCGTTGCACGAAAATTTAATCCGCTATTAGTTAATACGGTGGTGGGATTTATAGGCCCGGAGTATTTATTTGATGGCAAAGAAATTACCCGCGCGGGGCTTGAGGATCATTTTTGTGCCAAATTACTGGGTATTCCGATGGGATGTGACGTGTGTTACACCAATCATGCCGAGGCTGACCAAAATGATATGGATAATTTACTTACGCTGCTTGGTGTAGCTGGGTGCTCGTTTGTGATGGGGATTCCGGGCTCCGATGACATTATGCTCAATTACCAAACTACCTCATTTCATGATGCGTTATACGTGCGCCGAGTTCTAGGCTCTCGTCCCGCGCCAGAATTTGAAAAGTGGCTTACTAACATGAACATTATGAAAAACAGTAGCGATGTTACTTTATCACACAGTCTTCCCGCTGCATTTGCTAAGCCGTTAGATGCACTGGCGGGAGGTCGTTCATGACTGCTGATTTTAAATCAAATGACCTTGCTAATACTGATCATAAAAATAATGGCAATGTGGTACACAACCCATGGCGTGACTTACGCCAGTTTACTGATGCCCGCATAGGACTTGGTCGAGCGGGTATTAGTTTACCAACCTCTGAAATGCTGGCGTTTCAACTGTCGCATGCGCAAGCGCGCGATGCAGTCAATTTTCCACTTGATATCAATGAAATGAAAGCAAAGTTAGCGACTGTTAATGCAGCTAATGCGCGTGTATTGCATTTACATAGCCAAGCGGTTGATAGAGTTACTTATTTACAACGACCAGATTTGGGTCGAAAGCTAAATGAGAATAGTCGTCAATTATTACTTGATTTTGTTGCTGAGCAACAGCAAAGCACCCAAGAAAAATACGACTTAGCCATTGTAGTCGCTGATGGTTTGTCATCGTTGGCGGTTCAAAAAAATGCAGCTCCTTTTATAGCTGAATTACTTTCACAGTTGAGCGTTAATAAGCCACTTACTCTTGCTCCAATCACCTTAGTTGAACAAGGGCGAGTAGCCATTGGTGATGATATTGGTGAGTTATTGAATGCCCAAATTGTGATGGTGCTCATTGGTGAACGTCCTGGGCTTAGCTCACCAGATAGCTTGGGACTGTATTTAACCTGGGAGCCTAAAACAGGGCTTAACGATTCGCTGCGTAATTGTATATCTAATATTCGTCCTGCTGGTTTGCCCTATATCGATGCGGCAAGACGGGCAGCCTACTTATTAAATGAAGCTAAAACATTAAAACTAACAGGAGTGAACTTAAAAGATCGGACACAGGATGATGTGATTGAGCATCAACAATCGAGCCGTCATTTTTTAAATGCGGAATAACGGTAACTAAAAATAAAAAATCGATAAAGAGGATGTTATGTCTACTAATAATTCAGAATACTTAGCAAAAAGGCAGCTCAAAGGTGGCACTGCAGGTTGGTTATTGCTGGCAGGGTTAGGGGTATCGTATGTTATTTCAGGTGACTTTGCTGGGTGGAACTTTGGTATTGCAGAAGCTGGCTGGGGCGGCTTCGCGATAGCTGCAG
This sequence comes from Pseudoalteromonas sp. BSi20311, assembly GCF_000239875.1. NCBI lineage: Bacteria > Pseudomonadati > Pseudomonadota > Gammaproteobacteria > Alteromonadales > Pseudoalteromonadaceae > Pseudoalteromonas > Pseudoalteromonas sp. BSi20311. The sequence goes on from NZ_BADU01000152.1 coordinate 18,954, forward strand.
TGTTAATGGCGATTATGTATTTAACTTTGGTGTTATCGCTGGCTGAAATGTCGGCTGCTATTCCTGCTGCTGGAGGGGGTTATAGTTTTGCTCGTCAAGCAATGGGGCCAACGGGGGGTTATTTAACCGGTCTTGCGGTATTAATTGAATATGCGTTAGCACCGGCCGCCATTGTGATATTTATTGGCTCTGCAGTGGAGGCGTTAACGGGGTTCAATGGCCCATGGGTTTATGCACTATTTTATTTGGTGTTTGTAGGTATTCATTTAGCGGGTGTAGGTGAAGCGCTAAAAGTAATGATGGTCATAAGCGGTTTAGCGGTACTGGCTATTGTTGCAACGGCAGTGGTTTTAATTACAAATTTTGATGCTACCAATTTATTTGATGTTGCAGTAACAGATGCCGCAGGTGCGAATGAATTTTTACCTCTGGGTTGGTATGGGGTGTGGGCTGCATTACCTTTTGCTATGTGGTTGTTTTTAGCGGTTGAAGGCGTGCCATTGGCGGCTGAAGAAGCAAAAGATCCGGCTAAAGATGTACCTAAAGGTATTATTGGCGCTATGGTATTTTTATTGTTTACTGCGTTGTTAGTGGTTGTGTTAGTACCCGGCGCAGCAGGTGCAACAGCAATGGGCGCAAGTGCAGTTCCGCTGGTAGATGCGTTAAATGCAACAGGCAATAGCGATTTAGCAACCGTGGTTAATATACTGGGATTAGCAGGGCTGGTGGCTTCATTTTTCTCTATTATTTATGGCTATAGTCGGTTGGTGTTTGCGTTATCGCGTGCAGGATATTTACCGCGTTCGTTATCAATTACTACAGTGCGTAAAGTGCCTGCACGAGCGCTTATTGTACCTGCTGTATTTGGTTTTTTAGCTTCACTAAGTGGTGAGGGCGATTTAATGTTAGCTATGGCGGTGGTTGGTGCAACAGTATCGTATGCGTTAATGGCGTTCAGTCATATAATGTTGCGCTTAAAACAACCCGACTTACCTCGACCTTATAAAACGCCTGGCGGCATTGTCACTTCAAGCATAGCATTGTGTTTATCCTTGATTGCTCTGACCGGTGTGTACGCCTTTGACCCCCGTGCTTTTTTATACACTATGGTGCTGTTTATAGTCGGTGCGGCGTATTACTTTGGCTTTAGCTCTAAACATTTAGTGGCCAAAAGTGCAGATGAGGAGTTTGCTATGCTCGCTGATGCTGAGGCCGGTTTAAATACAGCGATAAGTGAGGGGTAATTCTCATTTACTAAAATAACTCATGTGGCTTTAATATTCGAAGAGTTTGCGCTGGCGCGGTAAGTTTTAACTTACCGCGCCTTTTTATTATTTGACTAGCATCCATAGACCGGCTGCTATCATAAATAGGTTTTCGGTTAATGAAATAAAGCCAAGCGGTACATTGCTATTGCCGCCAACACAGGCGCATTTTAGTGCTCGCTTATCTATATATACAGCTTTAATAACAGAGATTGCGCCAATACTACCTATAAATAGGGAGACAGGGGCAACCATATAAGCGGGTAGTGCTGCAATCATACCTATACCTACAAAGGCTTCTAAAAATGGATATACGTAAGCGTAAGGGATCACTTTCATGGCGAATAAGTCGTAAGTGATAAACGAGTTTGAGAAGCTGGTTAAATCTTGCAGCTTTTGTATGGCTAGTACGGCCATTGTTAATGCTACAAAAAGCTCAAGCGTATACACGCTTAGCCCTGCACCACTTAACGAAAAGGCTAAACTTAGCAACAAGGTAACCGCAAAAATCGCTATAACAGGGGTATAGGTTGTACCTTGCTGACCGGCAGGCGGTTTATTAAAGAAACTTCTAAGTTCGTCGTAGCCACCGATACGCCCATCATCTATAAACGTTTGTGGTGTTGTTTCTACATTGTGTTGTTGTTTAAACGCATCGGTTTGCGCTCTTGAGGTGAGTAAATGATCGTCTACTTCAAAGCCTTGACGTTCAAGCAAATCTTTAGATTTTAAACCAAATGGGCAAATATGTTCATCGGTTGCCATTCTATACAATTGGGCTGATTTGGCCATAATTTACTCCTGTATATTTATACCAATCTGCAATAATACTTAATTAAGCGAATCGGTATTAGAGAGTTGAACTGAGTTATGTAACCTTGAAAGATCAACCGAGCCTAAGTGTAAAATTTACATTGAAAGTCGTCTAACTGTTAATAAACTCAGTAATACAGAAGGTATATTCAAAAAGTAGGCCGTTTTTAATATAACCCTGCGCTGAAGGTTTTTTTACAACGCACAGGGGAATATTAATAATACGGTGATCCCATTTACACGGTTAACTAGGGCGTGCGGTAGAGTCTCTTACGACAAGTTCAGGAGTGTATAGTTTTATAATATCGCGGTCATTGCCATTACGAATTTGGGCTATTAACAAGCTGGCCGCATCTTCGGCAATTTTATTATTAGGCTGATGGGCGGTGGTGAGTTTTGGCCAGGTTTGACGCGAGAATGGACTATCCTCAAACCCTGTTATAGAAAGCTCGCTGGGTATATCAATGTTCATTAATCTGGCTGCAAATAACGCACCGGCGGCTATTTCATCATTACATGAGACAATAGCGGTTGGCCTATTTGTTTGGCTAATGAGTGTTTTAGCGCCCTCAACCCCCGACTCAAATGAATATTCGCCATCAATAATTAAGCTTGGATCTATAGTAATGTCGTATTGGGTTAGCGCTGCTTTGTAACCTTCCAAGCGCTCTTTGGTCGAGTTATGCTCGCTGCCCCCGGCTAAAAAGCCAATGCGCGTGTGGCCGTTATTAATTAGATGCTCAGTAATTGACTTTGAGGCGAGATTATCGTCAATCATAATACAGGGTGTTAATGAGTCAGGCGCGTCGTGCCCTGATAAAATACGCACAACTTTTAGGTCTAGTTGAGTTAGCTTTTCAACAAACTCAGGCATTTCAGAAAAGGGCGGGGTGAGTAAGATTCCCGCGATACGTGTGCGTTTAATCATATTCGTAATTTCATCAAAAATATGTGCTTCTTTAGCGTCACAAGGGTGAATGAGTAGTTCAAACCCTTGCTTTTTGCACGCATCTAAAATACCGTTTTGCATGTCAATAATGTAGTACGCATTAGGGTTGTCGTATATGTAAGCTATGCTGTAAGCTTTTGTTCCTGCAAGACTTCTTGCAGCTAAGTTAGGCTGGAAGTTCAACTTTTCGACCGACGCCATGACTTTTTCACGGGTGTTGTCACGTACCGAGGTTTCGTTATTTATTACTCTTGATACCGTTTTTATTGATACCCCGGCATCTTTTGCCACGTCGTTTATTGTTGTTCTCATCGGCTTAATAGACCTTTACATATCATTTTGGGTACTAAATTATCTTTATCGGCAAACAACTACAGCAAATGCAGTTAACTGTACTCGGTTTTTATTATTTGACGGCTAAATTATAAAGACATCATTGAATATTAACAGTTAATTTATACGCCTTTCTTGTGAGAATGGTAGATAAAGTTTCAGGTAATGATTTGGTAATATTTAAATCTCATTTAAATACAATGATTTAAAATAAAACCATACGTATGCATGTAAATTATTTGTATCTTTTTTGCCCCCTTGTGTAGCTATAAAAGAAAAAAAAGGATACATTAACCGTTAAATGACAGCGTTGTCATAAATTAAAGCGCAATGTTAATTATTATTTAAAACCTTCGTTAGTGCATTGTTTGGCTAAGGTAGCAATTGCTAGATATGAATAGTGATTGATTTAAAAGCATAAAATGTTTTTTAGCTGATGGTACATTATAAACTAACCACACTAAGAATGAATGCATTGAAAAATCGACTTAATTTTTAGCATTTGAAATAGGTGCTTAAGTGACTAAGTTAATACAATAGAGGAAAGTAGCGAATGAAGATTAAATCATTACTGACAGCATGCTGCTTAGCACTGGGTTTAAGTGCGTGTCAGGGCAATGTTGATGAACAAAACACCGTATCGGTTCAGCTAAGCCCTGCAAACGACAGTGCGGTGGAGTTACTTGCCAACACATTACAAATAAAATATCAGCAAGTTGATAACCGCCCATCAGCTCAGTGCGATCCAAATATTGAAAACGGTCACTGTTTTAAAGCAAACTTACATTTAACTGCCAACTCGGCGATCAATGTTGACCAATGGAAAATTTACTTTAGTCAAATTACGCCAATACAAAAGTCGGTTAGCGATGAATTTACTATTAAACACGTTAATGGCGATATTCATGTTATTGAGCTTAAAGACGGGTTTACTGGCTTTAAAGCCGGTGAGACTAAAACGATTACTTTTTATGCGCATTTTTGGTCATTATCGCAAAGCGACGCTATTCCTAACTATATCGTGGTGAATAACAATGACACCGCTAAAGTGATTGAAAGTACAAGGCCTAAAATTGACCCGGAGACGGGCTTAGAGCTATTACCACATGTAGAGCCTTATACCGATTACACTCGTCAGTTTAAACGTACTGAGAGCGATAAAACTCAGTGGCTTACTGCTGAGCGCTTGTTTGAGCGTAATGAAAAGTATGACTTTTCAGCTTATTTAACCTCGCAAAATCAAGTAAGCAATGTGATTGCTCAACAAATTATACCTACCCCACGCGTTAGCGAGTTTAGTCAAACTCAAACGCTTGATATTAGCCAAGGGCTTAATATTAACTATGCAGAAGTTGATAAATCAAGTGTATTGGCTGCAATTGAGCGCTTGGCACTGTTAGGTATTAATGTAAGCGATGATGCAGCGGCAATTAAAGTCACACTTAATTCCACTGTTAAAAAAGATCAGCTTAATGGCAGTTATAAATTAGCGATTAAAGCCGATGAGGTTGTTATTGATGCCGCTGACGAAACGGGTGTTTTTTATGCTCTGCAAAGTTTAGCGAGTTTATACCAAGTTAACAGTAATATATTACCTGTGGGAGAGGTTATTGATGCACCGCATTATCAGTTTAGAGGGGTGTTGGTTGATGTAGCACGGAACTTTCGTGACAAAGGCTTTATTTTAAAGTTACTTGATCAAATGGCAGCTTATAAACTTAACAAGCTACATTTACACTTAGGTGATGATGAAGGCTGGCGTTTAGAAATTCCATCACTTCCTGAGCTAACCGATGTAGGTGCAAAGCGCTGTTTTGATCAAAGTGAGCAGCAATGTTTAATGCCACAATTAGGCGCAGGACTAGATACTTCAAGTGCAGCAAACGGTTACTATTCGGTAGCTGACTACCAAGAAATACTTAAAGCGGCGAGTGCGCGCCACATTCAAGTGATCCCATCGCTTGACATGCCAGGGCATTCTCGCGCTGCAATTAAAGCCATGCAAGCGCGTTATAATAAATACATAAAACAAGGCGATAAACAAAAAGCCGAACAGTTTTTACTGTATGACCCGCTTGATACAACGCTCTATTCGTCGGTACAACATTATAACGACAATACTATTAATGTGTGTTTAGACTCATCCTATGCGTTTATCCGTGAGGTAATGGAACAAGTAAAAAGTATTCATAGTGAGGCACAGCATCCGCTAACTCGTTATCATATAGGCGCAGATGAAACTGCAGGTGCATGGGTTGATTCACCTGCTTGTGCCGATTTTATTAAACAAAATAAGTTAGAAATTACTGAAGCAGGTCAGCTGGGCAGCTATTTTATTGAACGTATTGCCAATATGTTGGCTGATATGAATATTGAAACCGCAGCATGGAGCGATGGCTTATCGCATACTAACCCAGAAAATATGCCAGAGATTGTGCAAGGTAATGTTTGGGATTTATTAATGTGGAATGGCCATCAGCGTGCACATGAATTTGCTAATAGAAATTGGCAAGCAGTGCTTTCTTCGCCAGATGTATTGTATTTTGACTTCCCGTATGAGGCAGACCCACAAGAGCATGGTTATTACTGGGCTTCAAGGCATATAAATACTGAAAAGATATTTCAGTTTATGCCAGATAATTTGCCTATTCATGCTGAATTTTGGCTCGATCGAGAAGATAAGCCTTATGTAGCTGATGACACGTTAAAGCATGATGAGCAAGGCAAGGTCGTATCCGCGCCTTTAGCAAAAGATAAACGTTTTGTGGGTATTCAGGGTCAATTATGGAGCGAAAATACGCGCACCAATAATATGGCTGAATATAAGCTGTTCCCACGGTTATTATCGCTGGCCCAGCGTGCATGGCATAAAGCGGATTGGGCGGTACCGTATGATCATAATGGCTTTGTTTATAGCCAACAAACAAATCGCTTTAGCCCTGAATTAAAGCAGCAGCGCGATCAGCAATGGCAAACATTTGCTGCCACCATGGGGCTAAAGGAATTTGCCAAGTTAGAACGTGCGGATGTGCATTATCGTCTTGCAAATGCGGGGGCTAAAATTGATAACGGTATGTTGTTTGCCAATATTGCTTACCCTGGTTTAGTGATTGAATATAAACAAGGGTCTGAGCAATGGCAAACCTACACACAACCAGTCAAAGTAACACAAGATGTATGGGTTCGTTCTAAAACGCCTTATGCAAATCGTGTTAGCAGAAAACTCAAAGTAACGCACCGATAAGGTGCGTTTTTCCTTAAATTATTGAAGACAAAAAGAAGTTATTTATTTGTAAATAAAAATAATGACAACGCTGTCATTTGTGCTAGTATAAGATTCATACAGTATGACAGTCCGGTTTTATTTTAGTGTTTTGCAAAACGGTCGAACAACTTAAGAGGCAAAAATGATCACCAACAATCTTAAAAACAATCAACTCTTTGTGGGGATCGATGGCGGCGGCACTAAATGTAAAGCAATTATCGTCAATAGCTGTAATGACATAGTCGGCACCGGCGTGTCAGGCCCAGGTAACCCGTTACATGGGTTTAATCAAGCAACTCATTCTATTGAGCAATCAGTGCGTTTAGCATTACAAGATGCAGGGCTTAAAGATACGCCTTTATCTGAGCTTATTGCAGGGGTTGGCCTAGCAGGGGTTAACTTACCAAGTTTGCATAATCAAATGACACAATGGCAACACCCATTTAAAACCATGCACTTAACTACTGATTTACTTATTGCTTGTATGGGCGCTCATCAGGGCGAGGATGGCGCAGTGATGATTGCTGGCACTGGCTCGTGTGGATTTTCATACGTTAATGGCCAATCGTTTATGATTGGTGGTCATGGCTTTCCACATGGTGATAAAGGCAGTGGTGCATGGATTGGCTTTACTGCTTGTCAGTATGTGCTGCTTAGCCTAGATAAATTAATCCCAAGTGGTGCGCTTACTAACTTGTTAATGAATTATTTAGAAGTCAGCGATGCAATGCAACTTGTTGAAGTGATTGCCAATAAGCCTGCAGCCTTTTTTGCGCAACTTGCAGGATGTGTTTTTCAATCAGCACAGGCGAACGATGCCACAGCAATTGCCATTTTAAAAGAAGGTGGCGCTTATTTAAGCGACATTGCACGACAATTATTAGATAAAAACCCACCTAGGCTTTCGTTTATTGGTGGCTTATCAACCGTGATGACAACATGGTTAGACCCAGACATACAAGCTATTTTATCAGCCCCATTATCGTCACCAGAAATGGGGTCTGTACTTTACGCTAAACAACAGCACGTTAATTACAGCAGCCAGGAGTTATGATGTTTAACACACTAATGGAAAAAGAAGCGGCGCAAACGCCAAATGTTATTGAAAAGCAAATTATTGCCAACCAACCTTTAGTGGAAAAAATTGGTCATAAGCTTCGCGATATGGCCCCTAAGGTGGTTATGATGATTGGTCGCGGTTCATCAGATCATGCTGGTGTTTTTGGTAAATATTTAATTGAAATTGAAGCGGGTGTACCGGTCAGTTCTGCAGCGCCATCAGTGGCGAGTGTATATGGTAAAACATTAAAGCTTGAAGGCGCTGTTGTGATTGTAATTTCTCAATCAGGACGCAGCCCAGACATTCTTGCCCAGGCAAAAATGGCGAAAGAGGCGGGCGCTTATTGTATTGCACTGGTTAACGATGAAGCGTCACCTCTACAAGACATAGTCGATGATTTTGTTCCTCTTAAAGCCGGCGATGAAATTTCGGTGGCGGCAACAAAAAGCTATTTGGCAACGTTATCAGCCCTAGTACATATTGTTGCTAATTGGACTCAAAATGAGTCATTATTACAAGGGCTTGACGAGTTACCTAGCGCGCTTAATGCCATTATAGATTCACCAACTCAGCTACAACCTACTGAGTTTGCAAATATTAAGAATATGGTGGTATTGGCACGAGGTTTAGGGTTTTCTATCTCAAAAGAAATGGCACTTAAGCTTAAAGAGGTGTGTGCTATTCATGCTGAGTCATTTAGTAGTGCGGAGTTTTTACATGGTCCGGTGACCTTAGTTGAGCAAGGGCTAGTGATTTTAGATTGCTCGGTTGAAGATGAAACCAAAGAGTCACATCAGCAGCAAATTGCTGAGGTCAAAAAACGCGGTGCACAAGTGATTAGTCTTAATCAACAAGGTATTAAAGTACACCCGCGATTAGCGCCATTTTTAGTATTACAGCGTTTTTACCTTGATGTGGCAAAAGTGGCATTAAGCCGTGGTTTTAATCCTGATGAGCCAAAGGGGCTTAAAAAAGTAACAAGGACATTATAAATGTCAGTTAAACGAATTCATGTAGCCCAGTTTTTTGATGGCGAGCACTTTGTTAACGACAAAGTGCTAAGCGTTGATGCGGGTATTATTACGGCAATAGATGATAACGTACAGCAGGCAGATGAGCACCTAACGGGTTTAGTCGCACCTGGCTTTATTGATCTACAAGTTAATGGCGGTGACGGTGAGTTGTTTAACCGTACTAGCAGTGTTGCAGGGGTTAAAAAAATACTGCTAGCACATGCCAAATACGGTACAACTGCTATGCTGCCAACGTTAATTACTGACACCGTAGAAGTAATGCGCCAAGCAGCCGATGTAATTGCTAAGGCGATAGCCCAAAAAACGCCAGGTATTATTGGTATTCACTTTGAAGGGCCGCACTTATCAGTGGCAAAAAAGGGGGCTCACAGCGCTGATTTTATTCGTCCTATTTCTGAACAAGAGTGGCAGGTGTTATCTCGTCAAGATTTAGGTAAAGTCGTAGTCACCTTAGCGCCTGAAAATGTACTACCAAGCGATATTACCAAAATGCGCGATTTAGGGATTCAGGTTTGTCTAGGTCATACCAATGCAAGCTTTGAACAGGCTCAACAGGGCGTTGATGCTGGGGCAACCGGATTTACGCATTTGTATAATGCTATGTCACCACTACAAGGGCGTGAGCCGGGAGTGGTTGGCTGTGCATTATTAAATGATGATACTTATTGTGGCTTAATTGTTGATGGCCATCATGTTGATTACGCAGCATGCCAACTGGCATTAAAAGCAAAACCAATAGGGCACGTGTTTTTAGTTACTGATGCGATGCCACCAGTGGGAACAGATGATACTCAGTTTGCTTTTTTTGACCGAACTGTCAGCTTAGAGAATGGTAAACTCACCTCTACAACAGGCGAGTTGGCCGGCTCTGCGCTTGATATGGCAACCGCAGTTAGAAACACTGTAACTCATTTAAAACAGCCATTAGCGCAAGCGCTTAAAATGGCGAGTTTATATCCTGCTCAGTATTTAAAGTTGCCTGCCACACACGGGCGATTAATACTGGGTAGTCCAGCAGATTTTGTACAATTAAACACACAACAACAAGTCATTAGCACGTGGATTGGCGGCGCTCGGGTTTGTTAACAACATAATAAATATAAATAAAGGAAAATAACATGACAACGAATGTTATGGATACGTCCAAAAATAGTAGCGTGGTCCCAATGGCCATTGTTGCGGTATTATTTTTTATACTGGGCTTTGCTACTTGGCTTAATGGCTCGTTAATGCCTTACTTAAGTCAAATTTTACAGTTAACCCCATTTCAAGGGTCGTTAATTTTATTTTCCTTTTATATTGCGGTCACATTTACTGCGCTGCCCTCGGCAGTACTGATCAAAAAGGTCGGCTACAAAAACGGTATGGCATTGGGGATGGGCTGTATGATGTTAGCAGGCTTAATGTTTATTCCTGCTGCTATGTCGCAGTTTTTTCCTTTGTTTTTACTAGCGCAGTTGGTAATGGGCGCAGGGCAAACCTTATTACAAACCGCGGTTAATCCGTATGTAGTACGTTTAGGGCCAGAAGAATCGGCTGCTGTACGTATTAGTATTATGGGGATTTTAAATAAAGGCGCGGGAGTTATCTCACCGATGGTTTTTACCGCCTTAATTTTAAGTAACTTTACCGGTACCGTGGGCACAGATCTAAGCCAAGAGCAAGTTGATGATATGGCAAATGGTCTTATTTTACCTTACTTAGGCATGGCCTTATTTATTGGTGTATTAGCTTTTGCGGTTAAAAAGTCTCCGCTGCCTGAGCTTATCAATGATGAAGTAGAAGCAATAAACGACAAAGGTGAAATTCGTGAAACACTCTCTCATCCAAACTTGGTGTTAGGTGCTATTGCTATCTTTTTGTATGTTGCGGTAGAGGTTATTGCTGGCGATACCATAGGTACTTTTGCACTATCGCTGGGTATTGAAAACTATGGGGTAATGACTTCATACACTATGATGTTTATGGTGTTTGGTTATATTTTAGGTATTTTACTTATCCCTAAATTTATCTCTCAGCAAGCGGCCTTAACAGCATCGGGTGTATTGGGTATTGTGATCACCCTGTGCATTTTGTTTATTGATGCGCAGTCGTATGTTATTGCCAATGCCATACTGGTGCCTTTAGGAGGCGCTAATTTACCAGATGCTTTACTGCTAATTGCCTTTTTAGGCTTAGCAAACGCCATTGTTTGGCCGGCGGTTTTCCCACTTGCGTTATCGGGTTTAGGTAAACTAACCAGCACAGGCTCAGCACTGTTAGTAATGGGCATAGCGGGCGGTGCATTTGGTCCGGTGTTATGGGGCTTACTGAGCGGCTTTACCTCGCTACAAACTGGCTACTCTGTATTGTTACCTTGTTACTTATTTATATTATTTTATGCCGTGAAAGGGCATAAAATGAAAAAGCAATAACATCCACCAGCTATCCCTAGCTCAGTGCACTTTGCAGTATAAAGTGCACTGATTATTAGGGCACTTTATCAGCTTAAGCGTGTTACCTTGAGCTTTATTCTGCCAGCATTCGCCCCATAAAAACGACTTAAATCATTAGCAAATGGACAAAATTCTCCTGATTTTTTAATGGTTATTTCAACGCCTTCGGCAATTTCAAATGCATGGTCATCGCTTTGGCCAATTGTTCCTATTAAGCTAAACCACTGCGCCGTGGCTAAACGCCTAAATGGCTCAAGTAATGCCATAGGGATTTCTTTAACGCCGAGTTGCACATTATCGCGATGCCAGCCAGAAGGAGGGCACTTTACACCATCGTCATACCAAAATTGGTTAGGGTAAGGAGTAAAGCGATACGTTGCATCTTGGGCAAGCATTAAGCCGGTAGCGTTGTAGGCTTCACTAGCGTATACCATCACATCTTGGCTTTGATTAACACTCAGTAAGCTCATATTTTGATTGGCGAGCATTATATGAGCACTTAGCCCCATAAAGTTCAGTGTACTGTCATCGCTGTAAATTATTTTATAATGTATATTTTTTAACGATTCAGGGCGATAGCTGGTTAGTTTATTAATTCGCTGTGCAACACTGTGATGTATTAATGGAGCGTTGTGGCTAATCTCATCGTTAATTAATACACAGCACTGCCTATCAACCAGCTTAAAAAATGGGTTTAACCAAAAGTAACTTTGCTGATGACTTAGCGCCAGTGGATCGGGAATAACTGTCACATCATCTTGGGCAACCAAGTTACTCTCAGGTAAAAGGTTTTCATAGTCTATGTCATGGCTGGTTAATAACGAAACCGATAGCGGCTGAGCAATGAGCCACTCAAGCGCATAACGCAGGCAAATATCGGCAAGCCCATCGCGATAGTAGCCTCCTCCTACATCGGAGTGGGCTCCTGCAAACCACAGCTCGGTAATGTTTGCTTGTTGATTCATTAATGTAGGCTCAAAGGCCCGTCGTTTCTCATCAAGCGCAACACAATGCAGGGCCCCAGCGACATTATTGGCAATAGTATGGTTTTCAAAAACCACATGCTCTGCGCCACGGGTCGCTTTATTTATCTTTGACAGGCCAATTGAGGCCACGGTGTCAAAAACACACAAATATACTTGCTCATTTATTAATGGCTCTAGGCATTTAGCAAAACGCCTTGCTAATGCAGCGCCTCTGCTAAAACCGGTAAGTAGAACAGTATCGCCACTTTGATAATGCTGCTTAAAATCTGTGATAGCCTGAGTCAAAATGCTGGCCACATCTTCAGAACGTGGGGCAAGTGTTTGATTTAAAATTCGTTTTAAACGACTGCCTTTGGTGCCTATGCCTTGGTAATAAAAGCTTAATTGCTGTGAAAATGGGGTAGTGGGTGAATCATCAAGTTTACCGCCGAGCAATAAGTGTAGTTTTAGAATATTAGAAATACTGGCGTCTTCTTTAAAATGCTCTGTACTGAACTGATCTGCGTCGCGGGGTTCACTGCCGGTACCATCAAAATTAAAAATAAGCGTTTTAAAGGTCATTACTAAATTCCGTGAGTGGTTTATGTAAATTTATATGGGAATTGTGAAAAATTAAAGACGGCGGTAATAAATATTTGTTTAATCTTATTTATTACCGCGGCTGATGTAGCTATTTAACCTGAAATCTAGTTAAGAGATTTACTAACATATTTAATCAAAATGATATTTATGTTTATTATCCGGAGTTCAGGTTATTTAGTGTAGTTTCATTTTTGGGCGAACAACACGCAGCACCTTTTCGCTGATCCACAAAGCAAAGGTTTTGGCACTGCCGTGGATAGCGCGCTGATGCATTCTATATAGTGAAATATACATAAAGCGGGCAATTTTACCTTCAATAAAAAAGCTACTACTGGTTAGGTTACCCATTAAGCTGCCCACCGTGCTGTAGCGCGATAAATTTACCAGTGAGCCATGGTCATTATATTCAAACTTTTTCAGGGGCTGCTCACGTAGTGTAGCAATTAGATTTTTTTCAACGCATTGCGCCATTTGATGAGCCGATTGTGCGCGTGGCGGCACTTGCGTCCCATCGTCTTGGGTAAACGCGCAGCAATCACCAAGCACATAGATTTGAGGGTCTAGGCTACTTTGTAAGTAATCATTCACTTTTATTTGATTGCTACGTGTCAGCTCAAATATGTCTAGCTCTTTAATGAAGTCAGGGGCTTTTACCCCTGCTGCCCACACCATAATATCCGCATTTATTTGCTCGTCATTACTAGTGATAAAGCCATGCTCAGTTGCTTGTTTAACTTGGGTGTTTTCTCGAACGGTAACCCCTAATCTTAATAATTCACGTTTGGCTGAGCTGGCAATTCGCTCAGACAACGCAGGTAAAATCCTAGGACCCGCTTCAATCAAATGTATGTGCAAGCGTTTCGCCGACATATTGGTTAAACCGTATATTTTGAGTAAATCAGAAACATGATACAACTCAGCTGAGAGCTCAACGCCAGTTGCCCCACCGCCAACAATAGCAATGTTTAATGAATGCAATGGGTCGTCGTCTTGATGAAGGCGAGTAAAGTTATCTAGTAAGGCGTGTTGAAAACGCTCGGCTTGTTGGTTTGAATCAAGGTAAAAGCAATGGTCTTTAATACCCGGGGTGTTGAAGTCGTTACTGACACTGCCAATGGCAATAACTAAATGATCATAGTGAACGGTTCGTTTAGGTAATATTTGATGCCCTAACTCGTCATATAGAGGGCTTAAGGTAATGGTTTTATTATTGTTATCGAGGTTACAAAAGGTACCAAGTTGGAAGTTATAGTGGTGCTTGGCCGCATGCGCTGAGTATACAACGCCATCTAAATCGGCATCAATAGAGCCGGTTGCTACTTCATGCAATAACGGTTTCCATATATGAGTGCGGTTTTTATCAATGAGTAATATATTTGCGTGTTGTTTCTTTCCTAATTTGTGCCCTAATTGAGTTGCTAGCTCCAGCCCACCAGCGCCACCGCCTATGATGACAATTTTTGGTATGGTTTTGTCCATGACTATGCCCTTAAAAATAATATACCGAAGCAATTTCTGTACGTTGATTTTTAAAATGACTTGGGTATCAAAAAAATTATTTTGGCAAAGCATGCTTTTATAGGACTATAGTGTGCGCCTAATTGAAGGATATGTCAGCAATAAATCCAACGATATGCTGTATACTGATATGCAAATATTTCATCTACTGCGCATTTACAGTATTTATGGGCACCGACATAAAAAGGACGCTTTTATGAGTACCTCGCTAGTTCAGTCTCTTGAGCAACATTTTGGTTTTAATCAGTTTAGAGCAGGGCAACAACAAACCATAGAGCAATTGCTAAATGGCCAATCATCACTGGCTATATTCCCAACTGGATCGGGTAAATCCTTGTGCTATCAACTTACTGCGTTACATTTACCGCATTTAACCTTGGTGGTATCGCCATTATTAGCGTTGATGAAAGATCAAATAAGTTTTTTAAACAGTAAAGGCATTTATGCCGCAAGTCTTGATTCAAGCCAAGATCAAATGCAAAGCAGTACGGTAATGAACGACGTGCGCAGTGGTAAAATTAAAGTGTTAATGGTGTCAGTTGAGCGCTTTAAAAACGAACGCTTTAGAGAATTTATTAACCAAGTGGCACTTTCTATGTTGGTGGTAGACGAAGCGCATTGTATATCTGAGTGGGGTCATAATTTTAGACCCGACTATTTAAAACTACCGCGTTACCGTGAAGAGCTAAATATTCCGTTAGTGTTACTATTAACCGCCACAGCCACTAAAAAAGTAAAACGCGATATGGCAGAACGCTTTGCTATTGAGCCACAATGTATTGTGCAAACGGGGTTTTATCGCGCTAATTTAGATTTAAGTGTGCTGAGTGTTAAAACTGCCGATAAAAACACTGAGCTTACTAAAATTGTCCGTGCGCAAACCGGCCCCGGTATTGTGTATGTCACGCTGCAGCAAAGTGCTGAGCAAGTGGCCAATATGTTAAGCGCACAGGGTCTGCAGGCGGTGGCGTATCATGCAGGGCTTGAAGATACCTTACGCGGGCAAATTCAAGATGATTTTATGGCGGGTAAAATAAATGTGGTGGTCGCTACTATTGCCTTTGGCATGGGGGTTGATAAATCAGACATACGCTTTGTGATTCACTACGATTTACCTAAATCAATTGAAAACTACAGCCAAGAAATTGGTCGTGCAGGGCGTGATGGCAACCCTTCCAATTGTTATACATTGGCTAATTTAGATGGCTTAAACACAGTAGAAAATTTTGTGTACGGCGATACCCCAGAGCTCAGCGGTATTGAGCACGTGATTAACGATATTCGCCAAGCCCAACAGCAATGGGAAATGCAAGAATATAGCCTTTCAAGCGAGAGTAATATTCGCCAGCTTGCCCTTAAAACCTTGCTGGTACAATTGGAAATGCAAGGCGCAATAACCCCGCAGTATGCGTATTACGCCGATTTTAAGTATAAATTTTTGGTTGATAAAAGTGAGTTACTTAGCCAGTTTGATCAGCAGCGCCAAGCCTTTTTAACACAAATATTTAGCCATACCGACTTTAAAAAAATATGGGGTACACTTAACTTTGATAGCTTGACCCAAGCCGCGCAAGTTGACCGTAAACGTGTGGTAGCCGCACTTGATTACCTAGCAGAAAAAAACCTTATCACCCTTGAAACCAAACGTATTACTCAAGTGTACAAAGTGCATAGCGAGGTGATTAATAACATCGAACTTGCCCAGCAGTTACACGATTATTTTACCGATAAAGAGCAAGCTGAAATAAAACGAATTGCTGCACTAGTACGCTTTTTTGAGCTGCAATCTTGCTTAAGCTATAACTTAGCCCGTTATTTTGATGATGCGAATGCGCCACAGCAATGTGGGCATTGTAGTGTGTGCCGTGGGCATGCGGTCAAGCTTGAGTATTCACTCACCCCACCAGAGATTAATGAGTCACTTATCTATCAAAAGGTGGATGAGTTTTTGGCGCATATGGCAACGAAAGGAGCGCACAATGTGGGCATTGAAACCCAATGTCGGTTTTTAGCGGGAATGAGTGTGCCGCTATTTGCGCGTAATAAGGTACGCCAGCTAAGTGGTTTTGCACTGTGTGAGCAACAGCGCTACAGCGAAACTAAAGCGATATTACTGGCACGATAAATTATATTAATTTAATGCAATTGCTATTAGTTCCTGTATTCTGATGGCTTATTCTAAACAGTAAGCCATTATGCCGCACAACGTTATCCCTGTAAGAAATATAACCCCGACTAACGAACCCATCACATGCGCTAATTGCCAAGCGTGTTGTTGTCAATTAGAAGTGCGTATTGTTAGTGATACCGGTGTGCCTTTTCAGTATATTGATTACGACAAATGGGGCAGTGAAGTTATGAAGCGTGGCGACGATGGCTGGTGTCAAGCTCTCGATAGAAACACGTTAATGTGTACTATTTACGAAAATCGCCCATTAACGTGTCGAGAATTCGAAATGGCGTCTGATGAGTGTATTACTGAGCGAGAATTGGCGGGTATTTAAAATGCAATTTTGCAAAGGGTGATCATAAAAAAAAGGATCTTATGACCCTTTCTTCATTCGTGTTTAACCAGTTAATCGTATTTAGCTTCAAGCTCGTTAGCAGTATGAAACTTCTCGTGGCTTTGCAATTGCTCATCATATTTAACAAGGTTTTTAAAGTGTGTAAGCTGGCCAGCGTTTTTAACTATTTCAACAATAAACGACATCATGAAATCGGCACCAGTTAGGGTGTCGCCTACTAAATAGCGCTTACCTTCAAGGCGGTTGTTAAAATAGCTAATTACTTTAGCGGTTTCAGCATCGGCATAGCCCTCTAAAAATTGCGTTTTAGCGCCATCTTTTTGTACTAACATTTTCAGCAATAATGGTAAAATAGCAGAGCTTTCGGCAAAGTGAAGCCATTGCTGATAGTCTACAAATTCCGCAGTACCTGTGGCTGGTGCAAATTTACCTTTGCCATATTTAGTGATCAAATAATCTGTGATAGCGCCAGACTCGGCAATCACTAAGCCGTCATCTTCGATAACCGGTGATTTACCCAGCGGATGCACATTTTTAAGCTCATCAGGGGCTAAAAAAGTTTCAGTGTTGCGCTGATAAGCAACAATTTCGTAATCAACTTCAAGCTCTTCGAGTAACCAAATAATACGTTTAGAGCGAGATTTATTTAAGTGGTGTAGTTTAATCATTATCTTCCTTATTGGGCTGTGCTGAATTACAACACAGCATGAATGTTATTATAGTGGGCTGTTAATTTTTACTACGGTTTTACCAAAGTTTTTACCACTGATCATATCGTTAAATGCGCTGATGGTTTTTTCGAACCCATCGACAAGATGTTCGCGGTATTGAATTTTTCCATCTTGTAGCCACTGTTGCATGTCTTGGGCAAATTCGTCATAGCGGTGGCCGTAATCATCAAAAATTATAAAGCCTTGCATTTTTATTCGTTTAGTAAGCAATTGACCCATAAGCATGCCCATTCTATCTGGGCCTTCAGGCAGGCTGGTGGCATTATATTGCGATACTAACCCGCACACAGGTACGCGTGCTGAGGTATTCAGCAAAGGTAATACGGCATCAAATACTTTTCCGCCCACATTTTCATAATAAACATCAATGCCTTGCTCACATGCCTTTTCTAATTGTTCGGCAAAGTCATCAGCTTTATGGTCAATACAGGCATCAAAGCCAAGATTTTTAACAGCATGCGTACATTTTTCGCTGCCTCCGGCAACCCCTACTACTTTACAGCCTTTAATTTTCGCTATTTGACCAACCGTGGCCCCCACAGGCCCTGTTGCTGCTGCAACGACCACAGTTTCACCTGCTTTAGGTGCGCCAATATCTAACAATCCCATGTAGGCAGTAAAACCAGGCATACCCATAATACCGAGTGCATAAGATGGATTTTTAGGCTCTTTGCCTAATGACATTAAGCCCTCGCCGTTTGAGATAGCGTAAGTTTGCCAGCCTGTATATGCTAATACCCATTCGCCTTCGCTAAAGGTATCGTTTTTAGATGATTCGACTTGGCAAACCGTTGCACCGACCATTACATCACCAATTTCTACCGGGTCGGCATATGACTTAGCATCGCTCATGCGGCCACGCATATAGGGGTCTAGTGACAAATAAATAGTACGCAGCAATACTTCACCATCCTTTAATGATGGCAGCCCTACGTTTTTAAGTTCAAAGTTTTCATTGGTCGGTGCGCCGTGTGGGCGCGATGCTAAAGTAAATTGACGGCTGGTTGTGGACATAAAAATCTCCAAAATAGAGTGAAAAAACCACCTATATACCGAATGTTTAAGCTTTAAAACGATACATTGCTAAACAATAATGCGCGGATAGGCGGACAAAATTTGTACCTTGATACACGAGCTTTGGGCGAGAGAGTGTTAATTCAACCCTGCATAGAGTATTTATTCTAATTTAGATTAGGTTGATGGTTTTTAAGTAAGCTTAAAATAATAGCGTCGTAAAATTGGTTGTTTTTATAGATAGCTTGCTTGAGTTGCGCTTCTAATGAAAATTCAGCTTTGGTGAGTGCTTTTATGGAGCCAATATTACCTGAAAATACCGTAGCAAAGATTCTATTTAACTCACTACTGTCAAATGCTTCTTTGCAAATAAGCTTAATGGCTTGGGTGATAATTCCTTGCCCCCAATATTGCTGACTAAGCCAATAACCAATTTCGCCATTGCGACTATACTCAAATTCACCGGGAGTAACACCAATACAACCAACGCACAGGCCGTCAACTTCGATGGCTTTAATGATGCCAAATTTTGAGCCATGGTTTATCCACCACTGGGCGTCTGCTTGGGTATAAGGAAATGGAATTTTAGAGGACAAATAGCGAGCTACTTGTTGATCGTTCAAAATGGTGACTATTTGGCAGGTATCGTGTCGTTTAAATGCTCGTAGAGTGATCATGCTATAAATGAGTTTGTTATTATCAGCCAATAACTTAGCAAGCTTTAAACGCTTAAACAATGAAAACCCATTCATTAAAATTAAAGTGTATACAGGTATAACTTTGCTTAAAACTCTTTTAAAATAAAAAAAACACCCAGACAGAGTCTCTCAATGCACCCTCATATCGAAGCACTTTACAATAGCGCTAAAAAGCCTAGCCGTTTAATTATTGGTTTAATGAGTGGCACCTCGTTAGATGGTTTAGATGTGGCGCTATGTAAAATAACCGGTGCAGGTTTGCATACACAAATAGAGGTGTTAAATTTTACTACAGTTGAATATAACGACGAGTATAAAAGTAAAATAAAGCAGGTGTTTGCCAAGCGCGAATGCGATTTAGAAGTGTTGACTTTATTACACCCTTGGGTGGGCAAACTCCATGGTGAGATGGTTAATCAGTGCTTGATTGCATGGGGTATTGACCCTGCGAGTATTGATGCTATAGCCAGTCACGGACAAACTATTTATCACTGTCCGCAGTCGCAGCATAACCACCATGGCTTTAAACATGGCACCTTGCAAATAGGTGATAGTGACCAAATAGCCGTTACTACAGGCATTACCACTGTTGGCGATTTTAGACAAAAGCATATTGCCGCTGGTGGAGAAGGTGCGCCGTTGGCTGTGTATGGCGATTATTTGTTTTTTGCCAGCCCTAATGAAAACCGAATATTACTTAATATGGGGGGCATTGCTAACCTAACATTTTTACCTAAAAATAGTGATACTGCAGCTATATTCAGTTCTGATATTGGACCTGGCAATACTATTATGGATGCCTATGTACAGTATTATTTTAAAGGAATGCATTATGATGAGGGCGCAAAGCTTGCCAAAGCAGGCAAGGTAAATGTAATACTGCTAAAATCGCTCAGCGATAATGCGTTTTTTAAATTACCACTGCCAAAAACAACAGGACCTGAGGTGTTTAATTTAGCCTTATTACGTGCAGCCCAAGCCCAAACCGCAACCCAAGATTTAAGCCATGAAGATGTGTTGGCGACATTAAATGCGCTTTCTGCGACTACGATTGCTAGGGCGTTAAATGACTGTGCTAAAGGGGTTCAAAACTGTGTGGTATATGCCAGTGGTGGAGGTATTCATAATCCATTATTGATGGAGCAATTACTAATACACTGCCTAAATATTAAGGCGTTTAAGAATACTGATGATTTGGGTGTTCACCCTGATGCCAAAGAGGCGGTGCTGTTTGCTATTTTGGCAAACGAATGTTTAGCAGGGCAGCGACAAAGTGCTAAAAATAAAAGAGGTGGAATTTTAGATATTACTATGGGTAAAGTGAGCTTTGCTGATTAACTAATTAAAGCTTAATGGTAAAATTTATAACAAGAGCTAAAAAAGTGAGATTAAAGCTGTTCCCATACTGGCGAGGTACTGACGAACGCGGTGCGGCTTTGGTGGGGTAATCGAAGTTACTGGTATAGTATATCCACTACCAAATTGGTTAATATGCATATCGAACTGCAAACTATTCTTTAACGTGCCGTGTTTACCGTGCAAAATCATTTGCATTACAAAACCACGACTATGCGCTATTTGGTTCAACCTAAGCGTGACCCGTCCCTGTTCTAAATCAAATTGATTGAGCTTTTTTTCTGTGTAGTACTGAGCTGCTCGTGCATTTGGTAAAGTTGCGCTCAGCGAAATAATATCACCTTCATGGGCCGCTTCAGGCAAAACGCATTGCAAAGCAATTTGATGCTGGCTATTAGCATGCAATGACAGCGTTTCAAATTCCATGCTGTGGCTTAATGCCGCAGACATTGGATCTTCAAATGACGGTAGTGCAAAGGTTAATTGCACCATAGATTCGCTCATGAGGGTCTTATAAAGCTTTGTTGACTAATAATGCAGCTATTATCGCTGATGATTATTGCAAAATTATGACTAAACTAAAGCGCTTGATGCAAGGGTTAATTTGACTTGCAGTTTATAACTAAAGCTATTGTTTTAAATCAATATTATATTTAATAAATAAACTATAATAGTCGCTCAATAACCTCTGCGATAAACGTAAATACAGTTTACCGGGTTCAAATGTATACGAGCCTTGTCTTAACAATAAAATAAAACACTTACCAACTTTATTGTTAATTTATTTTATTTTTAATGTTAAATAATGGGCTTTTTTTTATGTGTTTTTCTCAACTTTGCAATAAAACAGCTTGAAAAAAAACCAAGCTAGCCATAAAGTGCATTTAAGGGCCCAAATACATAACACACTACCTACCAAACGGGTTGTGAGAAATTAGATGGCACTAATAAAAAATAATTTATGGAAACTCTTTTGTTTTTTGCTATTGGGCGGTCTAGTCCTATTAAGCGTTTTGTTGGCTTATGAATGGCGAAATATCGAAAAAGAATACCGCACAAGCTCCCAAAACCGTGTCGAATTTTCTGCGCAAGCACTTAAAAGCACCCTTAGAAATAAAGAACTTATGCTGGATTTAATTGGCAGAGACATCCTTTCAAACAATAACTTAACCGAAAAAACATCAACAATTAAACTTCTCGACAATATTTTACTAGAGAATCCTGTGTTATTAGGCTTTGGACTGTTTAATCCCCAAGGGGAAATTATTTACTACAGCTCAAATTTAAATGCCTCAACAATGATTAATCTGAAAGAAAATGAAAAAACCCGCCAAAGTTTTTCACAAACCCTTAGCTCAGACAAAATGGTGTTAGGGCAAACTTATTTTAATCTATCGTTACAAGAATGGGTTATTCCAATAAGGAAGTCATTACGAGACAAAAGTGGCACTGTGATTGCTGTAATGACTGCAGGGATGGCGGTATCAAGAGGCGCTAAATACCTCAATATTTTGCAAAGTAATAGTGACGATTACATAATGCTAGCAAGAGAAATTGATGGTTTTATTCAATACAGTTCCGTAAAAGATGCAGATATAGCTAGCTATACAAAAACCAAAATTAAGCAGGCATTAGGGTTATCTGATAATGCTTTGATAAAGCAAACAGGCAAGGATAAAGAAATATTTAAATCCTCAGAAGAGGTGTTTAGTATTGATACACATGTAGGTGGTAAGCCTTATTTAACATCTGCAAAATTTGATAATCGCTATCAATTATGGACACTCTCAAATCGGGCAATGCAGCCAATAAAAAACGTCTTTTATTGGAAGGTATGCTGGTACTTTTTAATCTACTTACTGATTTGTACGGTGTTATATTTTGGTTTTAGGTTTATTGCTCGTGCTGAGCAAAAACGAGTTGATGAACTGTTTTACCTTTCTCGGAACGACGATTTAACAAAGTTACCCAATCGAAAAGCACTGCGTGATAGCTTTGAAGCAAAAAAAGAGACATCTTTTAGTCTAGCAATCATAAACATTACCAATTTACGCTCAATGAATAATCGCTTTGGTATGGAGTATGGCGATAAGGCAATTAAAGCCTATGCCGCAATGTTGCAAGCTACATTCGCAGTTCCATACCTAGTTTTTAGAAACAGTGGTAATGAGTTTTGCATTATTACACCGCATTTATCGGATGAGCAAAATAGGCACGCTTTTGAACAAATATTAGCATCTTCTATTGAACAATATGAAACCAAAAATACCGAACGTCCTTTAAATATGAGTGTTGGTGTGGCCAACTACCCAGAGCATGGCATAACCAAAAGTAAGCTGGTCCGCAGTGCGCATTTGGCTAATCAATGGGCAAAAGATACAGGGCAATGGCTGTGCCATTACCATGCAGATATAAAACAAGCTTATTTGCGCCGTTTAAAAGTAGAAGAGCGATTAAATGTAGCGCTAAGTGAACAATCATTTTCTATGGCCTATCAGTGCCAAGTGAATGAACAGGGAAAAATCCATGCTATGGAAGCACTTATTCGTTGGCATGACGGTGAATTGGGTATGGTTTCACCTGCCGAGTTTATTGCTATTGCAGAACAAAGTGATTTAATATTTAAAATAGGTGACTTTGTTTTAGCGCGTTCTATTAGTGAATTTGCAAAGATGCAACAACACAGCGATACCCCTCTTGAATTAGCAATCAACATTTCAGTGATGCAATTTCAAAGCAGTGCTTTCATTACAACATTATTGCAAAGTATAGAGGCGCACAATGTTGCCCCGCAAAGTATAATCTTAGAAATTACAGAGTCACTGTTTATGGATAACCTTGAGCATGTGATTGATACGATAAATAGCTTAAAATCTAGAGGGATACGCTTCTCGATGGATGATTTTGGTACAGGTTATTCATCACTGAGTTTATTAAGGCGCTTACCCATAGATGAACTGAAAATAGATAAAAGCTTTGTAGATGATATTTTAATAGACCCTAAGTCTAACAGTATGGTGCAAAGTATTATCGCCATTGCCAACAGCCATAACTTAAGTGTTATAGCTGAAGGCGTGGAAGAACAGGCACAGTTTGATATGTTAGTGGATATTGGCTGTAAACGCTTTCAGGGGTATTACTTTTATAAACCAGTGGCAGCAGCAACGGTTATTGAATACCTAACGGTTAATTAACTTATCCTACAAATACTGTGGTGGCGCGACTAAGTCGGTCATTCACTGCAGCCCACTCACTGCCTACTGGCGGTTTTTCGATATAAATATTCAATGGTGTTTTCTCATCAATAAGATGCAGTGCTTTATACATATTTTTAGCGTATTCAATAGGGCAACTACTTAGCTTAGTAATACGTTCGGATGGAATGTCGCTCGCTAATAATTGCTGTTGCACTTGAGTCGAATAGATTAAATAGTGACTTTTACCCTGAGAGTTCTCAGTTAAAATTTTAGCGAAATCTTCAGTATTAGCCAACATGGCAGGGACATTAGGCTGATAATGCGCTTTTACATTACCCGGTACCACTTCGTTATGTGAATGTGGTGTGCTGACATGCAGTCCGGTTTTTTGCAAAATATCAGCTGCTGAAATTGGCCCTGGGCGTAATATGCGTAACTGCTGTGAGCTTGCATCTACAATGGTCGATTCAATACCTACATTACATTCACCTCCTTGTAATACCGCACTAATTCGACCATTCAAATCGCGTATTACATGAGCTGCACTGATTGGACTCAATTGCTTATAGCGATTAGCCGAGGGAGCTGCAAGACCGGTGTTTAATTGCTTTAATACCGCTAAAAACTCAGGGTGCGCAGGCACGCGAAGCCCAATGGTGGGCAAACCGCCTGTTACCGGACTGTTTAAATTATCTTTAGCATTTAAAATTAGGGTGAGTGGGCCAGGCCAAAATGCATCAGCAAGCGTGATGGCTGCCTTATTTACATTTTTTGCCCAATTGTGTAGATGCGACTGATTGGGAATATGCACAATGAGCGGGTGATTTGTTGGGCGTCCTTTCGCGGTAAATATTTTCGCTACGGCACCACTGTTAGTCGCATCTGCAGCTAGACCATAAACAGTTTCTGTGGGTAAAGCGACGCATTCGCCGGCTTTTAATAATGCAACGGCTTGGTTAATACGCTCTTCAGTATTTAATAATTGAGTTGGTTGTAATGATGTCATAATAACTCTTAAGGATTACAAAACTGGCAATATGTTGCATCAGCAACGTGTTTTTCATTCGCTTCAATATGGTTATAGCCGCAGCAATCACACAAAGAGGTTGTTGATTTTACTTGTTGTGTGGGCATGTTACACAGCTCACAAGGCAAGCCTTTAGTGAGCTGTTTAGCAACAAAGTTAGCACTCTGGCATTGTGGGCATTTTGATGCCAACCGTCTTGCTAAGTCCTCGGCAGCGCGGCGAATAATAGCTTGGCGTTGCCCACTATACATGGCTCTTAAATCCGGCGTGATTATGCCGGCTTTGGGCGATTTTTCTGTAAATAAAGCAACCAAGCTTTCAAAGCTTAGCCCTTTATAAAGTGTTTGAGTGTCATCAAGTATCCAGTGTTGCTCTTTATAGCGCTGGCATGCAGTCGTGATTGATTCAACGTTAGTCTCGCTGTTAATGGCTAAGCTGCTGGGTGAAAATGGCCCGCCAGCGTGTCCATAAATAGCAGTATTAGTGCGCTTATCGTAAAAACAAATTACTTCTTCATCCCAGTTCATTAACCCAGGGTATGGCCCACCTCCAAAGCTGCCTTCACTACCAAGCCCACATTGCTCGCCAGTGAGTTCACATGCGCGTTGAGCTTTTATTAGTGCCGCTGTTTGGGCACTGCAATCACGCTGCACCTCATTAGTAAACATCCCAAGCGTATCGGTATCAAATAGACTGGTTGTTACCACATTATAGCCAAGTGGTTCTAATGCAGGAGCGATCAAAGGTGCCTTTTTATGTTTAGTGGCAATGACGGCTTTTAACATAAATTATACTCGCTCTGTAGAGAGAGCAATTGCAGTGAAGTGTCCATTTTCAAAGCGCTCTAGCGTATTGTCATCGCCCCAACGAATGAGTGTTAGCCAATGGTTATCAATTAGTTCCTTCACCATCGTATGCTTGTTATAAATTGCTGAGATTGCTGATTGTGGCGCAGCAATATATACATTGAGGCGAATAGGTTCGTGCATCCATTTATCGCCATTGTGTAGCGATTGCATGGCCAAGCCAATGCGCAGGTCGCCACCGTTACCTTCAAATAAGCCTATGTTACCGCCCACCGCATTATGAAGTATTTTATTACCACTGCCGTATTTGTGATTGTCGTTAACCGAGGCATTGTATTGGCTATTGATCCAATGGGTGACTATCATAGGCGCAGTCATAATAAGCTCTAATATCGCAAAGTCGCCATCGCTTTCCCACTCATAATCGTGTAAAAAACAGCGTCCCTGTAAGTTAATATTTCGCGTCCATGCGCGCGGCGCGACAATAAAGGCGGCATTATTTGCAAGCCCCCATTCAGGGCGCACCTGCGACCAATCGCGGGCACGTTGATGATAAGCGTGATTAATTTCATCCGCTGATTTATCAACCAGTTCTGGTTCTATATTAACTAAGCGCTCTTGCTGAGCTGTTTGCGTTGCCACACTGAGCAATTTTTTTAGATTATCATCCAGTTGAGCATCATAGGTGGTGATCACATCTGTGGTTGTATTATGAATGGCTGCAATAAACTGGGTATTTTCTGGCAGTGTGAGTCCCCGAGTTTTAAGCGCTTGACGTACTTGGGAATCGTTAAGTAGGCTTGCGAGTACTCGCACATTAACTTCACCACTTTGCCCGCCACAGGCGCCGCAATCTAGGCCAGCACTGTGTAAGTTATTAGTTGTATGGCTAGCGTGACCCACTAACATTACCTGTGGTGCCAACTCTTTTATACCTAGAGTTGTAAGCACTTTTTGGGCTAAATCGGTTTTGTCTTTTAGGGTAAGTTGTTGCTGGTTTTGTGTTAATTGCCAGTCAGTCGGAGTGCACTTTTTAGCATCGCCTTTAGATAAAAAGGTATTTTTTATTAATTTAAATGCATACAGCCAGCCTGCTGACTCAACCATAGAAAACGATGAAGGGGCCGATTTTGACCAGCTTTGCCATGTGGCACTATTTTGGCGTGATGCTTCAAGTGTCGCGTCTTTGTGAGTTTGCGTGGCATGTATAGCCGGTTTAAGTAGCCCAGGGAGCTGTGGGCGAGTAATAGCACTGCCATTTTCTTGATATTCCAGCGGTAAACCAAAAAAACCGGCAAAGCCAAACGTTTCAATATGTTGACTTTGAGACTCTAGCGCACGGCGAATCACTTCCGAGCGAACATCAATACAAAACACTGCTTGTAATTGAGCGTTTGTCACGGGGGCTTTTGTCGCGGTTTGCAGAGCCTCATTAAGCGGATATTGAAAGCTGAGTTCCATTGCTTTTGCCCACACCCATAATGGCTTTTGTGCTAATTTATGTGCATGTAAGCGCTCAACAACAAGCGCCTTTTCTTGTTGCCACTGGCTTTGCAGTTGTTTAAATGTAGCACTATCGTGATCGGTCAGGTATTGCCAAATTACTAAGTCCCATGCCATGCGCATGGCTAGAAGTTGCTTCATCTCATCTGTTGGGGTGTCGTAAAGCTGACCTTGAAAACGTAAATACGCAAGCCACGATGCCCAACCGTTAATATCTAAGAGCAATGAGTGCGCGTATAACTCTAACGAGTCATTATCTATGTTAAGCGTTTTAAGAGTCAGTGCAATTAGTTCATCAGCGGATGTGGGTAATTGCTTAAAATAGCCATTTAAATGCCGTTCATCCATAACAATGCTAATGCCTTTATCAGCTTGAATAACAGTAAGCCAATGGCGATATAATTCAGATGGGGCTTGAGTATCATTACGATGCAGCATAGGACCGAGTTGTTGATAATGCGCAGCACAAAACTGACTTAACTGATGAGTAATTTCATCATGCCAAGCCATTTTATGCTTATTACGTTGTTGGTCGAGTAAATCAGCAATGTTGTGCCAGTCTACTAATGGCACATCAATCTTAAGCGTTTGTAATAATTGCTCTTTATTAAAGTCACTATTAAGTAGCGTTGCGGCATCAGCTAAGTGTTTGTCGGTAATTATGCCGGAGTTATATTTTTGCAGATAAAAACCTTTAGGCATTAGCATGTTGGCATTACATAAGGTATCCAGTCGTGCGCTTACATCTTCAATTGGCATATGGCGCATTTCCCAAAATGGGTTTACTGCAATCATCTGATCTAACGGCCAGTTTGGTGCTATGTAACCGCATACTTTGTTAAGTAGGCTATTTTGACTGTCGCTTAGCGAGAGTGCTCTATTATCTGAAGGCGTTAGAGTGCTCATTTTGATTCCTCAATAGTGATCCCAGCGGCATGATTTTTTAAATCAGTGTGGCCATTATTAGGCAAATTTATCGGCCATATTTTTAGTGTTAATCGTGTAAACCACTCATCCAAATACAAGCCTGCAAATAATAAAGTGGATAATGACTTAACCTGAGGTCGCCAAGACTGATAGCGCAAACAATAGCTTGCTATCATTAAGGTTAAAATAAGGGCTATTACCCAGCTGTCGGCTAGGCTAAATGCAGGTTCGCGCCACTGCTCAAGGGGAAGTGCAAACGCAAAGATATTTTTAGCGGCCACATAGCTAAAGACCACTAATAGTGCAATTAACAGTTTTTTACTGCGTGTTTTAGCCGTAGCCGTACCATGCTGATTAGCAAGCAAAATGGTTAATGCTGAGGCTAAAAGCAACCAAATACTTACCGCTCCCTGATAAGAGCTAATAACCCATGCTGCGCTAACTATTATTATTGAAATTAACGCACTTGTTAACCAAGCAAAGCATGCGGGTGATTGTTTTGGAATATGGCGGCGGATAAGATCTTCATTTACGCCATTACCTGAGTTTAAAAATGCGAAAGCTTTATAAGTCGAATGGGTAACAAGGTGAAGTAAAGCCAGTTCAAATAACCCCAGCGCACACTCTACCAGCATCAACCCCATTTGCGCACTAGTAGACCAAGCAAGCCGAACTTTAACGCTTATTCGGGTGGTCATTATTAATGCGCTGATCACTGTAGTTAAGCCAGCAACAATTAAAATTAACCATTGTGCTGCGCTAGCTTGAATGAACAAAGGCGCAAATAAAATTAATAAAAAGCCTCCTAAATTAATGACTCCGGCATGTAATAAAGCGCTCACCGGTGTGGGTACTTCAACCACTTTAATTAGCCAGCCGTGTATTGGGAGTTGAGCGCATTTTATTAAAGCCGCAAAGGCAATTAAAAAAGCAGCGACTTGCTCTGCAAAAGACAGTGGTAGCGTGGTGGTGTTATAAAAGGCGGTTATATCAGTTATGTACAGACTATTGTGAATGAACCACAAAATACCAAATGCAATCAGTAATAAGGATTCGGCAACACGTGCCACAATAAATTTTTTATGGGCGGCGAGCACCGCTCGAGGGCGCTCAGGGTAAAACATTAATAGTTTATGTAGTGCTAAACTTATCGCCACCCAGCCTAGCCAAAATAGCGTTAAGTGGTTGCTCATAACCACAACTAATACGGCAGTGATGGTAAGTAATAGCC
>NZ_BADU01000151.1:0-10082 GCF_000239875.1 Pseudoalteromonas sp. BSi20311
AAGGTTCAAAGTTATCACCAGTTAAATATAGTATTTAAAATACTAGCAGAAACTATTTACTTAAACTAGCATTTCCAGTCAGTTTCTACTCTTTTCACATTAAATGATTTTTCATTTGACTCTATAGCCACTATAGAATTTATACTTATTTTAATATCGTTACGGAATGTTAAATATGTCAGAAAAATGTAGTGGTCAGTGTCAATCATCTTCTACCAATGAAGACGTAAAAATTGATGCGCAATTAGATAACTATAGTGGCGGGTTTGTCAGTACATATAAAGTGCCTCAAATGGACTGTCCTTCAGAAGAAAGGTTGATTAGGTTAGCACTTGACTCAATTGAGCCTTCAGTTGGGTTGCAATTTGATATTCCTAGTCGTTTAGTCAAGGTTTTTCATGATGAAAATTTAGATGAGATAACAAAAAAATTACAACAACTCAATCTCGGTGCAGAGTTGGCATCAACTAAAGAAAGTTGCAGCACCGAAGCTGCAAAAGCAAAAGATCTAGCCCAAAAAAATGAGATGAAAGAAGCATCAACGCTAAAATGGTTGTTAGCCATTAATGGAGTCATGTTTTTTATAGAAGTAATTGCTGGGATTATTGCGCAATCTGCTGGCCTTATTGCCGACTCATTAGATATGTTTGCTGATGCTGCTGTTTATGGTTTAGCTATATATGCTGTCGGTAAAAGCATAAGCATGAAACTTAGAGCGGCACATATATCTGGTGTACTTCAAATTATTCTAGCGCTAGGTGCTTTGAGTGAAGTCGTAAGACGCTTTATTTACGGTAGTGAACCTATCTCTTCTTTAATGATGATATTTGGTGGAATAGCACTAATCGCTAACATTGCTTGTCTGTTTTTAATATTTGGTAACAAAGAAGACGGCGCTCATATGAAAGCGAGTTGGATTTTTTCCGCAAATGACGTAATCGCAAACGTAGGTGTAATCTTAGCTGGCTTATTAGTTACAGTAACTAGCAGCCGTTATCCAGATTTAGTGATTGGTTTGATAATTGCTCTTGTCGTTTTAAACGGTGCTCGCCGCATCTTACAGCTAAAGTATTAGCTGAAATCAATCATGACCATTTATTTAAATTTCAAAACCATTATTGACACCTGTATAGCTAGTTTAAGTCTGGCTCAAACGGCTAAAGGTAATTGAACTTATGAAAAACAATACCTATATTCCACCACTACGATTTCATTGGTTAACGAGTTTTTATGACAGCCTCGTTGCTATCACCACGAGAGAAGCATTTTTTAAAAAGCTGATTGTTGATAAAGTTGCCAACGTCAAAGGAAACAACCTACTTGATGTTGGTTGTGGAACAGGAACGCTCACAAAATTAATAGCTGAAAAATCACCTAAACATACCGTAATAGGCTTAGATGCAGACCAAACCGCTCTAGATATTTCACAGAAAAAAGTTATAGGCAAAGATCTAAATATTTCTTTTAGACATGGCTTTGGGCAAAAAATGCCTTTTGATGAAAACTCTTTTGACATCGTAGTTTCAAGTTTGTTTTTTCACCACTTAAACAGTTCAGCTAAGCTCGCTACATTAACTGAAATTCGTCGGGTACTGAAACCGGACGGTACTTTAATAATTGCAGACTGGGGAAAGCCTACTTCAATATTTCAACGGATATTGTTCTTTGTCGTTCAGGTATTAGATGGTTTCGAAACTACAAAAGATATGTAGATGGAGTTATTCCCTCTTTGGTGGTTGAATCAGGGTTTACTCATGTTTCAGATTTAAACATAGTCCCAACGCCTTTGGGAACTATCAGACTGATTGAAGCGAACTAGATAGCAATGAACCTAATGCACCCATCATATTTCAAACCATATATATCATACGTGATAATGCTTTTAATCGCGGTGCAGTCTGTGTTTTTTTCGCTAGAAGAGCTTGAAATAAACTTGATAGAAAGTTCTTTTAACACATCACTAACTGAGTCAACTACCCCACTAAAAGCTTCAGAAACCTCCAATATGTTTGAGGTGAATAATAGCAACTCTTCAATTGAAAATTGTAATTTTTGTTGCTGCTGTCACTTATTTTTAAATGCAGATTCTTCTTGTAACATTTTCCAAGCAACAGATCACTTCCTTACCTACTCCTTAGTTTCTCCTGAGCTAAAAGGCTATATCTCGGTGCCATTCCGCCCACCTAAATACGCCTAAATTTTATAGAAAATTAAGAAAGGTCATATGTTAATGACCTAAATATCACATATAAATTTATAGGAAAGTATATATGGCACTTAATACCTGTGTGCATCGCAAGATAGAAATTTTGAGGTGTGTAACACCTCGGCTCAAATATATCGCGTTTCTCGCTTTGTCACTTTTTACATTTAATGTTTATGCCTTTGAAAAGCAGTTAAATCTTCAAGAGGCAATACAGCGAACGCTTAAACAAAATCCTGAACTCAAAATATTTGATTTCAAACAAACCGCATTAATAGGACGAGAACAAACAGCAAGTTTAAATCCCGCTTATGAACTAGAACTTGAAGCCGAGAACTTTGCAGGCTCAGCTGAATTCTCTGCATTCGAAAGCGCAGAATTAACTGTCGCTCTATCTTCGGTTATTGAAATGGGAGATAAACGCTCAGCGCGAATTGGGCTTGTTTCAAACTCAAGAGCATTGCTCACTGCTGAAAAAGAGGTAGCAGCACTAAACTTGATGGCTCAAGTCACTGAAAAGTACGTGGAAGTACTTGCAGCCCAACAAAGAGTTATATTGGCAGATAATGCTCTGAAGTTAGCACAAGAAACGTTAGAGATTGTATCTCAGCGTAACCGCGCAGGTGCAACTCCTGAGGCTGAAGTAAAACGCTCAAAAGCAGTTATTGCTCAGGCAAATTTAACTGTTCAATCGGAACAAAAGCGCTTGGAATATTTAAAACTTTCTTTAGCGGCTTTCTGGGGAGAAAACTCTGTAACTTTCTCTGAAGTAAAAGGTGATCTTTTTCAGTTTGGCAATGATAGTGACTTCAACAGCCTTTTTGCGAAGTTAGAAAAAAATCCAGCGATTCAAATCTATGCAAGTGAACAGCGACTAAAAGAGGCCGAAATACAGTTAGCTAAAACGGAGTCAACTGCCAATATCAAATGGTCTGTTGGTGTTAGCGCTCTCAAGAAGCTAATGATACGGCACTGGTCGCTGGTTTTAGCTTACCTTTGTTTGCTGAAAAGCGAAATTCTGGCGCAATCGCTAGTGCCTTAGCAGAGCGTGATCAAGTTGCTATAGAGAAAGAAGCGACTAAGTTAAGATTTAGAAATCACTTACTGCGAGCATACTCCAATAGAAAACAAGCCATACTAACGGCAAATTCATTAAAGCAGTCAGTTATTCCAATGCTTGAAGATGCACTGGAAGATACTCAAGACGCCTATCAAAAAGGTAGATATGGCTACCTTGATTATGTATCGGCTAGACAAGAGTTGTTAAATGCTCGGCGAACCCTTATTGACGCGGCATCTGCTGCCCTGATTTACGGCGCAGAGATAGAAAAACTAACAAACGAAGCGCTGTCACTCTAAATAAACATCACTTTAAGATTAATAACAATTTATTGATTCAGTTATTAACTGAATCGTTTAGGAATTAAAAATGAAAAACTATTTACTCGCACTATTGATTTTTATCGGGCATTTATCACCCATTCAAAGTGCTTTCGCTAGTGAAGATGAACATGAAGGCGAAGAAGGCATTAGCAAAATTAACAATAACATGGCAAAAAGAGTTGGTGTTGAAACAGCCTATTTAGCTTCAAAAACGTTGAACCAAACTATCCCTGTATACGGCGCTACGACGATAGGCGCTGAACAATTATTTCAAGTTGGCGCTAGATATAATGGCGTTATAAAGACAATAAACTCCACTGTTGGTGATAAGGTAAAAAAAGGCGATCTATTAGCCGTTATTGAATCTAACGAAAGCTTAAATACCTATAAGATAATTTCCCCTGTTTCTGGGACTGTTTTACAGAGAAATGGAAATATTGGCGGTATCACACAAAACACCAGCTTGTTTGAAATCGTCAATTTTGACACGTTGTGGGCCGAATTTAAGGTTTTTACTAGCCAGTATAATCAAATCAGAGTCGGTCAGTCTGTTGATATTGAGCATGGTGAACAAGCATTCAACTCAACCATCACCAATATAATTCCAGCTATAGATCAGTCATATGTTTTAGCACGTGTACGTTTAAATAACACTGAGCTAAACCTAACCTCAGGCCAATTATTAATGGGTAGCGTAAAGATAAACCGATTTGAGGTGGATTTAGCCGTCGAGAAAGTTGCCATACAAGAACTGGGAGGACAATTTGGTGTCTTTGTAAAAGAAGATGAAGAGTATGAGTTTGCACCACTTGTCCTCGGTCGTTCAGACAAAAACTATATCGAGGTCATTGATGGCCTCAGTAAAGACGCTGAATATGTAAACAAAAACAGTTATCTGATTAAAGCAGATATATTGAAATCTGAAGTAGAAGACGACGATTAGGAGACGCAATATGATTGAATCAATTTTGCGTCTTGCAATAAATAGGCGCTACTTAGTATTAAGCTTGCTGATGGTAATCATCGGCGTTGGTATGTGGAGTTATCAAAAACTTCCCATTGATGCAGTTCCA
Organism: Pseudoalteromonas sp. BSi20311; assembly: GCF_000239875.1. NCBI lineage: Bacteria > Pseudomonadati > Pseudomonadota > Gammaproteobacteria > Alteromonadales > Pseudoalteromonadaceae > Pseudoalteromonas > Pseudoalteromonas sp. BSi20311. The sequence goes on from NZ_BADU01000151.1 coordinate 4,660, forward strand.
GATATAACAAACGTACAGGTACAAATAAATACTTCTGCTCCCGGTTATTCACCTTTAGAAGCAGAGCAAAGGGTAACCTTTCCTGTAGAAACCGCGTTAGCTGGACTACCAAAACTGTCTCACACCCGTTCCCTGTCAAGATATGGTTTATCCCAAGTAACCGTTATTTTTGAAGAGGGAACAGATATTTATTTCGCACGCAACTTAATCAATGCCAGACTAGCTGCGATAAAAGGCGTTATTCCCTCTGGCTTAGAGCCAGAAATGGGTCCTATTTCTACAGGGCTTGGCGAAATATTTATGTATACAGTGCAAGCTTCTCCTGACGCTAAAATGTCTAATGGAGAACCTTATACCGCTATTGCCCTGAGGGAAATTCAAGACTGGATCATTAAACCGCAATTGGCTCAGGTTAAAGGCGTCATTGAGGTCAACAGCATCGGCGGCTACAACAAGCAATATCACATCACGCCGAAACCTGAAAAATTACTTTTTCATCGTGTAAGCTTTGAAGAAATATCTGATGCATTGCGTAAAAACAATGATAACCGTGGCGCTGGCTATATTGAGCAAAACGGACAGCAAGTGTTAGTACGCTCCATTGGGCAACTAGCGACAATGGATGAAATCCTCAATGTCATCATCAAAAAGAACGATGGTATTCCTGTAAAAATAAGTGATGTTGCCAATGTTGCTATAGGAAAAGAACTTAGAACAGGGGCTGCTACTCGTAATGGCATTGAGACAGTGCTTGGTACAACCATGATGCTGATTGGTGAGAATTCTCGTACCGTTGCCTTAGATGTAGAACAGAAACTCAGTGAAATACAAAAATCTCTTCCAAAAGGCATTATCGCAGAGCCTGTTTATGATAGAACAACGTTAGTAGATAAAGCGATTGCAACCGTTACCAAAAACCTCGTTGAAGGTGCGCTATTAGTTATCGTTGTACTTTTCTTGTTGCTTGGAAATTTACGCGCCGCATTAATAACAGCCGCCGTAATACCACTATCAATGTTAATGACAATTACAGGTATGGTACAAGCAGGAGTATCTGCTAACTTAATGAGCCTTGGTGCATTGGACTTTGGTTTGATAGTGGACGGGGCTGTCATCATCGTTGAAAACTCTGTTCGTCGGTTATCTGAGGCGCAACACAACGGTCATAGGCAAGACCTAAGGGAACGACTAAATACTGTTTTTGAAGCCACTTCAGAAGTCATACGTCCAAGCCTGTTTGGTGTAGCCATTATCACAGTGGTATACATACCCATTTTCACCCTAACTGGTGTTGAAGGGAAAATGTTCCATCCTATGGCGGCAACTGTCGTAATGGCGTTAATATCAGCCATGATCCTTTCAGTTACACTGGTTCCTGCTGCTGTTGCGATATTTATGAAAGGTATAATCAGCGAAAAAGAAAGTGTTGTTATTCGTTCAACCAAGTATATCTATAAACCATTGCTAATTATGGCAATGAAATTTCGTTGGATTATTGTTTCATTTGCAACGCTGTTAATGGGGTATAGCCTTTGGTTAGCAACTACGCTTGGGACAGAATTTGTTCCACAATTAAATGAAGGTGATATTGCACTACAGGCGTTAAGAATTCCTTCGACTGGCCTAGAGCAATCAGTAGAAATGCAAGAAGTACTTGAAAAACGTATTAAAGCATTTCCTGAGGTTGATAAAGTATTTTCGCGCATCGGTACTCCAGAAGTTGCGACTGACCCAATGCCACCGAGTATTGCTGATATCTTTGTTATATTAAAACCACGCAAAGATTGGAATGAACCTTCAAAACCGAAGAGTGAATTAGTTGAAGAAATGGAAGAGGTATTGAAAAACATTCCTGGCAACAACTATGAATTCACTCAACCTATTCAAATGCGTTTCAATGAATTGATTTCAGGTGTTAGAGCAGACGTAGGTATCAAAGTATTTGGCGATGATTTGGATCGGTTATTACTGACCGCAAAAGATATTCTAAATATTGTGAAAACCGTCGATGGTGCAGCAGATGCCCGAATGGAACAAGTCACAGGTGTTCCATCTTTATCGGTAATCCCTAAACGCGAAGCGCTTGGTAGGTATGGTTTGAGTGTTACTGAACTGCAAGACTGGGTTGCCACAGCAATAGGCGGTGAATCTGCGGGGATCATTTATGAAGGTGACAGACGGTTTGAGTTAGTTGTTCGTTTACCAGAGCAAATAAGAACGGATATCGATGGCTTGAAGTATCTGCCGCTTCCACTTGAGAATGGTAACTATGTGCCACTTGAAGAATTTGCAGAGCTTAAATCAGAGTATTTACCTGCTCAAATTAGCCGTGAGAACGGAAAAAGAAGAGTTGTGGTTACCGTCAATGTACGTGGTAGAGATTTAGGCGGTTTTGTCAAAGAAGTGAAAGCTAAAATTAATCAGGAAGGAGAAATCCCAGCAGGATACTGGCTTGATTATGGCGGAACGTTTGAACAACTAGAGTCAGCGAGTAAAAGATTAAGCTTAGTTGTGCCGATCACATTAGTTGTTATCTTAGGTATTTTGGTTATTGCATTTGGTTCATTAAAAGATGCATTGATCATTTTCAGTGGCGTGCCTTTAGCATTAACTGGGGGCGTATTCTCTCTTTATTTAAGAGACATGCCTTTATCTATTTCGGCAGGTGTCGGCTTCATTGCATTGTCAGGTGTTGCCGTATTAAATGGCTTGGTTATGTTGGCTTTTATTCGAGACCTTTGGCATGAAAAAGGCGATCTTTACTTAGCGATCATTGAAGGTGCCATCATTCGTTTAAGACCTATTTTAATGACGGCACTAGTTGCAAGTTTAGGTTTTATTCCAATGGCGCTAAACACTGGAATTGGAGCAGAAGTACAACGACCACTAGCAACAGTTGTTATCGGCGGTATTGTATCTTCTACCATTTTAACTTTGTTTGTATTACCTGTTTTATATCAGTGGGCGCATGGCTCAGAGATTAGTAAACAGCAATCTGACGAAATTTAATGCCCCAAAAGCAGCTTAATTTATGTTTAAGCTGCTTTTATATTTAATCTTTTTTATTTCAACTTTTAAAGTTTAATTCGCATCGTCTCGGCAACTTTCATTTAAAAACTCAAACTCTATCGTCGTATGCGATAAATGATAGGAAGCTAATTTAGTTGCAACTTCTTGTTTAAGTCTAATTAAGTTTTCAACTTCAAAGTTGTCACTTAGCTCAAGATGAGCTGTTAAAACGTGACTTTCACCATCTAGTGACCAAAAGTGCATGTGATGGATACCATTAACTTCTGGAAATTCCATTAATGATTGTTTAATACGTTCTTGGGTCTCTTTTTCTGGTGCCGCTTGAAGAAAAAGTACCAACGTTGATTTCAAGTTTCTAAAAACGTTAAATAAGATAAATAGCGTGAAGCCAATTGATAATAAAGGGTCTAAAATTGGCAGTTCAACAAAAAAAAGTACGACAGAAACAATAAGAACAGCAACCCAGCCAAGTACATCTTCAAGTAGATGCCATGTCAGCACTTTTTCATTTAGTGTTTCACCCGCTTTTAATTTAAATACCGCATATCCGTTAACGACAACACCGAGTATGGCAAGTCCCAGCATCCCCTCAACTACAGGCATTTCAGGATTGGACAACCTCGGTATTGCTTCAAATAAAACCCAAATAGAACCAATAATCAAAACGATACTATTTACCAATGCACCAAAAAGTGTAAGTCGGCGATAACCATAACTGAATTTGTCTGATGCTTCTTTATCTGAAAAACGACTTAAAATCCACGCAAAACCTATTGAAAGACTATCACCAAGATCGTGAACTGCATCAGCCATTATCGCGGTACTGTTGGTTAGCCAACCGCCAATAAATTCAATAATAGTAAATATCACATTAAGAAAAAACGCCCAACCAATGCGGTCGTTTTTTTCATGATGGTGACTGTGACTATGGTTGTGCATTTTGTACCTCCAGTGCTTTTGTATTTCTAATTTTTGATACATTCATATTAATCAAATGACGGATCACGCGTTGATACAACCAACGTTTTACTCCTGATAAATTTGTGCCTTTTTCTAGGTAAAATTCATCAGGGGAATTATAAAGTCCAAAGTCGTCATGGATACCTTCTTTTTGAATATAGGTATCCTCTCCACGCCAATCTGTATCTGGTGATGAAAAGCACTTTGTCGCAACACCATAACCACAAAAATCATCTTTTTCTTGGTTAAACTTCTGCTGTAGTGAGGTTAAGTATTGCCTATCTAATATAAAGCCCTCTAAATTAATCCAGCGCCCATCAAAATAAACTTCTACCCAACTATGGATAATATATTTAGGTGCTAGCCAAAATATATAGCTGGGAATGGCACCTTTTTGTAATTGCTGATCAATGGTAAAACCATGGAAACGACACTGGATACCTAATCCACGCAAGAGTGCCATTAATAGATTACCCTTAGTATTACATTGCCCATAACCATCTGCTAGCACATCGCTTGCTGCAATATCATCGCTTTCATTATAGCCGAAGAGAATCTCATCTTTTACAAACTGATAAGCGGCACCAATTTTGTTGAAATCATCCAAATTTTTCCACCCTCGTTTATTAATAAGAGATTGGATATTCTTGTGTTCAAAATTAACAACATTCGTATTATTTAAATATTTCTCAGCCATTTTATACTCCGGTTAACTTGTATATTATTACTATAAATCCTATAGTAACTATAGAGTCAAGTTTGTTAGGGAATTTTATGAAAATAGGCGAGTTCTCAAAAAAATCAGGTTGTTCAATACAGACAATTAGATATTATGAAAGAGAAGGATTGCTGTTAAATCCAAACCGTTCAGAAGGTAATTTTAGGCTGTATGATAGTAAAGCACTAAAACAATTGGAATTCGTAAAACATTGTCGCAGCCTAGATATATCACTCAATGATATTAAACGTCTTATCGAATTAAAAAATAAGCCAGAAGAAAGCTGCTCTAGCGTTAATGCATTAATTGATCAGCAACTCGCATTAGTGAATAAGCGCATGAAAGAATTAAGAGCGCTTAAAGCAGAGTTACAACAGATGGCAAGTGCTTGTGGTTCAAACAATACTATTGAAGCATGTGGGATCATAAAATCTTTAGATAGTTAATCCTTTTAGGGTTATGCAGGCAGAATATAAATCGTTAACACCTACGACTGTTAATACCACTTTGTTAAGATTTACCAACAGTAATTGCACGCTCCGACATAAAATCATCTGATGCGGCATAAACTGTTCCAAAATATGAATCCCAGCTTTTCCCTTCAAAAGCAGTAATCAAGTCAACTAGTTGATGAAACTCACCTCCAGATTCCGAAAGATGTTGAGCATCCCACAGTTGATCAAGCCGCTTTAACGCAGACGTTAACTCTTCCTGT
>NZ_BADU01000150.1:0-6712 GCF_000239875.1 Pseudoalteromonas sp. BSi20311
TTGCCAAAGTATGCCAGCGTTTATCAGACATTACCTTGTTTAACGATGAAAATTTAATGCTTCTTAAACAATTACTTTCGTTACACATAAGCTGTAATTTAGTGTCTTGCTCAGGCGCTTTATCTAACCGCAGTTTTAATTCAAGATAGGCGTTATTAAATTTGCTATCAAGTAGTTCAGGCTTTAAATAGCTTAGACTCAGCGTTGCATTAGCAAATTGAGATGGCCAACTAAATTGTCTTGCATCTTCTTGATACGACAAGTTCACCGACTGCATGAGCAGGCTTTTTTTATCACCACTGGTTGCCGATGAGCCAGTCGTTAAAACGTGTGCTGTTGTGCTATCTGTTAGTTTCCAAGTCAGGTTTTTAGCTAAGCTTCTTACAAACAAAGGCTGGGCATTACTTTTTACGTTCTTTCTAGGCGTGGTTTTTTCACTTAAGGCGGACATATTGATGCTGTCTTGATAAGTTAACCCATAACCATACGCAAACAAGGGATCGTAATTGGCATCACCACGGTTTAAATTAAATTGCTCATCGTATTTTGGCCATGAAAAACTCAGCTTACCGACAAAATCAAACTGGGCATTCCCTTGTTGGTCAGTGAGTAATACATCGGCAACACCTTGGCCTTCAGAGCCTGGCAACCATGCAGCAACAAAAGCATCAGATGCATTGAGCTCTTTATTTACCCAAAGCGGGCGGCCACTCAAAAAGACGGTGACAACAGGAATATTATCGGCCTTCAGTTTACGCAGTAATTTGAGAGCCTGTTTAGTTTCAGGCTGAAACTCTAGTCGTTCTATATCTCCAAACCACTCTGCATAAGGCTCTTCACCAATAACTACAATGGCTACGTCTGGCTTGGTTTTATACTCACCAGACTCACTTAAGCTTATTTCACCGCCTGCTTTTAAAACGGATGATTGTAATCCTGAGAAAATAGAGGTCGCATTTAAAAAGTCACTGTTGGTGTTGTCAGTACCTTGCCAAGACACACTCCAACCACCTGCTTGCATATTGATTGCATTAGCGCCTTTGCCGGCAACCAAAATATGACTAGTTGGGTTTATTGGCAACAGGTTATTGTTGTTTTTTAATAACACTAATGACTTTCTTACCGCTTCTCTTGCAAGCTCTCGATGTTCAGGAGCACCTAACCATTGCGGGTATTGTGACTCAGGACGCGAGGATGGTTTACCCTTTGTAAACACACCCCAGCGAATTTTAGCTCTTAAAAAACGTCTAACAGCATCATCTATTCGTGATTGAGGTATAACACCCGTTTTCACTTGCTCAACAGTATTATGATAAAAGGCTTCAAAATGCTCTGGCACCATGATCACATCAACGCCCGCGTTAATTGCTTGCGCACATTGCTCTAAATCGCAGCCTGCTACAAACTTATGCGCATTCCAATCGCTTACAACAAAGCCATCAAAACCTAACTGGTTTTTAAGTACATCCGTTAATAAATGTTTATCGCCATGGACACGTTTGCCATTCCAGCTATTGAAGGATGCCATAACTGATTGCACTCCCTCACTAATCGCTGAAAAGTAACCCGGGCTGTGAATATCTCTTAACCCTTTTTCATCAATTAGCGTATTACCGCGGTCAATACCTCGCTCAGTTCCTCCATCTCCCACAAAGTGCTTAGCGGTGGCAATACGGTTACTGCCTTTTAAAAAGTCAGCGCCTATGTCACCTTGAATACCAGTCACCATGTTACCCGCATAGTATTTAACTAAGTCAGGATCTTCTGAATAGCTTTCATAGGTTCTCCCCCAGCGATCATCTCTGACAACCGCTACTGTGGGTGAAAAACTCCACTCAATACCCGTGGCCGACACTTCCTTTGCTGTTGCTTGCCCTATACGTTTTATTAAATCGCCATCGCGCGCTGCGCCTAAGCCAATATTGTGCGGAAATAACGTAGCACCATACACATTGCTATGCCCATGCATGGCATCGGTCCCCCACACCGTCGGGATCGCAATACCATCTATGGTCGAATCCATAGAAGCCTGGTACATTTCATCTGCGTATTTTAACCAAGTAGCTTGATCCGCTCGTTTGTTACCATAAGGGGCGGTATTCCCGCCATTTAGATAAGAGCCAAATCCATACTTTTTCATTTGCTCGACAGTTAAATAGCCAATTTCTGGCTGTATCATTTGCGCAACTTTTTGCTCTATAGTCATTGTTTCGAGCAGTTTATCAATCTGTTTTTCAACGCCAGGATCACGCTTAAGTTGTGTGTTCACATAAGGCCAATTAACTTGCTGATTGTCTGCACTCAATACATTTTGGCAGTTGAACATGCCAAAAACAGGCAATAAGCAAAGTAATAATTTAGGGTGTTTTATTTTCGACATTTAAAACCTTCGAGATTAAATACTGTTTTATAAATACGGATTGATTAATTTAGTGTGGAATATATTCAATAAAATCATAATATGCCCATGAAGGGCTGCCGTAGTATTGACCCGGAAAGTAATTTCCTTGAGTCGAGTTGTCACCATTCCACTGGTTAATCATTATTTTTGTTTTATCAATTGGCCACGCATAGCTGGGAATTTCATTATTAGCTATTACGCCATCCCCATTGTCTTTGTACATCACTCTAATTGTTTTCTCGTTTCCTTGTGAGTCGAAGAGATACCAACGAATTGATGAACTAGACCAGTCGAAGCCAATGGTTAATAGGTTTCCTCTGTAATCAAGCCCGAATTGGCTTAAATCAATATCCTCTTCCCAGCTTTGATATGTGCCTCCTTGGGGCTGGTAGATAACATTGGTATGAACGACATTGCCTAAAGAAGGTAATAGTTCGATATCTATCTCTTGCCATGCACGTCCTGGCGAATCCCACCATGAGGTGTAAGTAAAAATAGAAGACACGGTACCGGCGATATTGCCCGACTTAACACTCCCTTGTACCTTACCAAAACTATAAAAGTGATTACTTTGCAGCTCAGCACACGCACCTTCTGATAAGGAAAGCGTGATGCCGTGTTGACTTGGATTAATCATTCCTGGAGTAAATTCGCAGCCAAAAGGCGAGCCATTATCGCCATTACGTGCACTCCAAATACGAGTGTCAAATCCCCACGAAAAATCGTCTTTAAAATAGTTAGCGTGTGTGGCGGGTGAAATAACTATAAGGCCAGCAACCAAGGTTGAAATTAGCTTCGTTTTCATTATTAAATTCCTTATTTAATCAAGCACCTCCTACAGTACTCTAGACTGTAGGAGGGTAATTTTTTACTCGGTTATTTAGAATGAAAAACCCGCTCTCATGCCGTAGTATCTCGGCATGCCAAAGCTGCCTTTGGGGATCCCTTTGCCAGTATTATTCCAGTATTGAATAGTTTCATCTGAGGCATTATTAACAAACACTTCTGCAAACCAGTTTTGTCCTTGCGGCTCATACTTAATAGAGGCGTTAAATACGGCAAATGCATCGCGGCTATCATCGATATATTTTGTTGCTTCATCTGGCACTTGAAAATCCATGTCATCTAAATGTTTATCAACATTCCATACCGTTGAGTACGATTCATCTTTCCAGCTGGCATTTAGCCATGCGTGAACAAAACCATATTCTCCTAAGTTAAGTGTATGTGTGTAACTTATATTGGCGGTGAACTCAGGGGTCATTGCTAAGTTATTCCCCTTAAGATTGGTAGCTAACAGGGTGTTTTCAGGATCTTTTGATTCTTCATAAGAAATATCAAACAGATACTCCGCGTCGTAGTCCCATTTAGTATTCCAATCTTCAGTAACTTTTGCATCAGTCCACGTTACGTAACCACTAATTCGACCATTTGGATACGGCTTCCAGTCAAACTCAAGCTCAATCCCTTTTATTGTTGAACCAGGGACATTTTGTGTGTAATAAGCAATGACAGGTTTGTTTTGAAAATCAAGAACAGGCTCGCCATTACCGTCTAAAATGGGAGAGCCATCTTCATCTTCGACTACAGATAAGCGCTCAACATTACCGATAGAGCCTACTGATGCATATTGCATATCGGTGTAGTCAGTATAGAAAAATGCCGCTTTTAAGTTTAATGAGTTATCAAAAAAGCTCGATTTAGCCCCTAATTCCCAAGTAAGTACTTCTTCTGGATTAAACTTGGTTTCAAAACGAGTAACGTCACCGGTTCTGTCGTTTACCACTTCGTAAACATCACCAATACCACCGGCTTTAAAGCCACTGGCAAGATAGGTATAAACCATGGTTTCAGGTGAAATGTCATAATCTAAACCGACACGAAAATCATGGTGTTTCCAGCTTCCCTTATTGTCGTTTTCAAAGTACGACGCATAAATAGAAGGGTCTTCGTAGTAATCAACAGGAAGGTTATTTAAATCAGTTCTATTTAACCAACCTACGGCGCAGCCATCAGCATTAGAACAGCGATAGGTTCTTCCGCCTTTATCTTCTTTTGTTTCATCACTAAATCGATAGCCAAGTGTTAGGTGTAACTTTTCAGTTAAGTTGTATGTACCTTGACCAAATAATGCGAGGGCATCGGTAGAACGATCGGGTTGATCCCAAAACGCTTTGTCATCCATAGGATTATCGTAATAACCTAAGGTTTTTGTTCTTTCATGAAAGTAATTTATACCTGCAATCCAGATAAAGTCGCCATATTCATCAGATTGTATTTGCAGCTCAGTTGAAAAAGATTCTGCGCCAGTGCCGTCTAAAAAGTAAGTTGCGCCATCCCAAGGGTCTAAACCTACTTCACTATCTTGTGCTGAAGAGCGCTCCATATCTTCATAGCCCAATAACCAGACAAGCGAATATTCATCGTTTATGTCGTAGTTAAGGGTATTTCTTAAGTACGTAATGTCTAAATTAAGCTTACCGGGTACATTTACAACCGCCTGATAAGTATTATCGCTGGGTAAAAAGTTGGTGCAGTCACCACCTAGTTCAGCACTTCTGCCGCGAATTTTATCGCAGTTAACTAAATCTAGGTTGTTATTGCTATCATTTACATACTTTTGAAAAACGGTGTGGTTTGAAAAATTACCATCTAAAGGCTCCCATAGGGTGCTAACTCTAAATGAATATTCATCTGCATTATTGTAAAAATTGCTTTTATCAGCTGGTGTTAGTGCGCGAACTTTTTGCGCTTCTGGATCTGTGCCAGCGCCATCTATCCACCAGTTTTCTCGTTGGGTAATTGTTTGACCCACACCTTGATAAGAATCTTCAGAGATTACCGGCGCATTAAGAATATCGTCGCTTAAGCGTCTTGAGTCATATTGGTTAGGATCGTAATACCCTTCTAAATAAGAATCCCGTTTCAAGCCTTTTCCTGAAAACCTAACGGCAAATTCATCATTAATAGGAATATTTAAAACGGCATCAATATTTTTACTATTAAAGTTTCCCGCTTCGATACTAACGTTGCCATATAAGTCGGTAAACTCTGGCTTTGCTGAAATAACATTGATACTACCCACCGTTGAGTTACGACCAAATAGGGTGCCTTGTGGGCCCCTTAGTGCTTCAACTCTGTCTATGTCATACATCAATGCAAGGGCACCTTGCATACGTGGTGAGTAAATACCATCAAGGTGAACACCCACAGCCGGATCGCCAAGCTCAGTAATATTGGTAGAGCGTACACCTCGCATAGAAATAACCGGCGCAGCTTGATCTGTTGCAGTTGAAATATCTAAGCCAGGAACTAAGTTAGCAATATCCTTAACGCTATTAACACCGTTTCTTTTCAGCTCGGCTTCAGTTAATGCTGTAATGGCAACAGGTGTTTCCATTAGTCTTGTTTTGCGCTTAGTTGCTGTTACCGAAATGACTTCTAATGAAACTGTTTCTTTTTCTGACGCTTGCTTTTTATCCGTAGAAGCTTCTTGAGCATTCAATGGCATTGAACAAGCCAGCGCAACGGCTATTGATAGTGCTGTTTTATTTATTGTGTGCATGTTTGACCTTTTGGATGTGTGTGTAAACGTTAAACTTTGTTACTTTTATTTAACAGTCTTATAGTATCCATACGGCTTATTTTTAATACTAGTCAAATACGCCAAGGCGAGTTAGATATAATACAAACCGAAATTGCTCTCTAATTTATGAAGCCAAAACTAGATAAATCTCGAGTATTTTCTCCGTAGTCTAGCCTTTTGATTCTATTTCAGACACAAAAAAACCGACTTAGTGTCTGCCTATGTATGAAAGTGCTGGGCGCAGGGCGTATCTTGTAAGAGTGAACCTCCGACCGCCTAGTTCATAGCCTACTACATTTTTAAATTTCACTTTATTTCAGACATAAAAAAACCGACTTTCGTCGGTCTCTTTTCTATTAACTTTTGTAGTAATAGAAAGTAGTGGGCGCAGGACGTATCTTTTAAGATTGAACCTCTGACCGTCTGGTTCGTAGCTAGCTACTTTCCCATATTCACTTTATCTTAGGCACAAAAAACCGACTTAATGTCGGCTTATGTATGAAAGTGGTGGGCGCAAGGACGTGTCTTGTAAGAGTGAACCTCCGACCGTCTGGTTCGTAGCTTACTACTTTTCCATATTCACTTTATTTCAGACATAAAAAAACCGACTTTCGTCGGTCTCTTTTCTATTAACTTTTGTAGTAATAGAAAGTAGTGGGCGCAGGACGTATCTTGTAAGAGTGAACCTCCGACTGCTTGGTTCGCAGTAGGTTACTTTATCCACA
>NZ_BADU01000149.1:0-11534 GCF_000239875.1 Pseudoalteromonas sp. BSi20311
ACTTAAAATCACTAGGTATAGTCAGAGTCCAAATAACAAAGTCGTAAACCATTTTGTAAATTTTCTGGAACTTTCTCAAAGAGTTTTGTTAGCCTATGGCCATTAATATCAGATTTTGAATAAAGATCTTTGTAATTACCAAAACTATCTCTACCATCATAATAAGTTTTTGCACTTAGACTTTTAATATACAACTCTACAGAAAAAGATGCGCATGTAATAAATGGAGAGCCTGGATGCTTTCTAACATATAAAGCATGAGCAGCATCATTAAACTCTATTGCCTTACCCATAATTTCTCTATTAGGGATATTTGTCGAAAAAATATTATTCATAACTACTCAGGTGTTTAATTTAGATTATTAGAAATTTAAACGAATAAAATAATAAATTATTTAACATATTTTTCTTAATATAAATAAGATAAAAAACCTAAGCAACAACTCATATTTTACTTTCTTTAGCCTAAAACCTTTAACCTAACACCTTTACTATACCTAGCTATTCTCAAACATTGGTACTTTGCGTTTATCTGCTTTGCTCATTGCCAGTTCTTGTATATCTTGCTGCTTTTGCTCGCTTGGTTTTGTTTCTAGGGATTGCTGATTAGCATCTTCAAATACCAATTCGGTAAGTAAGGCAAAATGATCAGAGCCATATTTAGCAAGGCGCTTTATTCGTTTTACACTAAAGCCTTTTGAGTGAAATAAATGATCAAGCGGCCAACGCATAAAAAAGTAATTAGCATGAAAAGTATTAAAAAAACCACGGCCTTTACGTGGGTCTAAAAAGCCACTAATTTGCATAAATAAACGAGTACTGCGCGACCAAGCAACATCATTTAAATCGCCTGCGACTATGGTCGGGCGAGTTGAGTCTTTAATTGCTTTTGCTACCATTATTAGCTCACTGTCGCGCGGTCGTGATGAGTCTTTTTCTGTAGGGCTCGGTGGGGCGGGATGAATAAAGTGCCCCTGCATTTTTAACCCTTGGTGGTTTTCAAACAAAATATGTATAGAAGGAATATCATCTTCTATAAGTGCACAAATTTGTGCATCGAGTATGTTAAATTTACTAAATACATGCATGCCGTAGCGATTATCTTTAGGGCAATGTACTTGATGAGGGTAGTGCTTTTTAAGCACAGACAACTTATCTTGCCACCAACTATCGCTTTCTAAGGTGATAAGTAAGTCTGGCTGATATTTATCGACTAAGTTAATTAACTGCTCACTGTGTCGATTCGACATAAGCACATTAGCGGATAAAATTCTGATACTGTGATCACTGCTTTTTGGTGCGGTTAATACTTCTTTTTTAGCGAACCAGGTGTAGGGATAAATCCACTTAGCTTGAAGCGCTAAAATAACTAAAGCGACAGTGGCTAATAACGGGTATGTAATATAGTCGCTTTGCCACATACCTATCAGAGCCGCTATAACGATAGCGCTTGCTAGGTAGCACACCTGCAAGCGCACAAAGTCACAGCTACGTACCAAATAATGCTGACTGTATGACAGAGGTAATAACGTTATTAATAACAACAAGCCAGTAATTATGACCAATACAATGAGCATTTATAAATCCTAATAGCGCTGTAAAATAGAGAGTATTTCACGAGTGTCGTGCACTAAATGTATAATAGTGCGATCAACTTCAATTCGCACTGTGCCTCTTTCTCTATCTATTACTCTAGCACGCTTATAAATGTCATGCCCAAGGATATCACCTTGATAATAAGGCCTATGCCACCCTGGTGGAGTCCATCCTTGGCGAATTAATTGCTTGGCCTGTTTTTTAGAAATCCATTTTCTATCATGGTATTGATTATATTTATGCTTTTTCCAGTGATGCTTGTTTGCATGTTTATTCGCATGCTTGTCTGTATGTTTGTCTTTGTGTGGTACAGCAAATGCGTTTGTTGCCGTTAGCGTAAAAACCATTAATAAAATACTGATTAGTGTTTTCATGGCAATTCTCCAGTGTGATCATTACTGAAGAGTATTGACGGCTAAGCCTGAACATTACATGAAACGAGACAAATTAGCGTTGCTTGTACTGAGTTTTACAATGACTGCGCATAATCGCGGGATCGCGCAGCTTCAGGTGTTTAGTTTTACGCCCAGCATGGCGCTTACGCCATACTTTAAATGAGCCGCTAGAGATATGCTCCCGCATAAAATTAACTAACTGAGAGTAATTTAGCCCATAAAGGTTTTCAATGGCTTCAAATGGCGTTCTATCTTCCCATGCCATTTCGATAATCCGCGATTGCTGTTCTCGATTAAACATATTCATTCCAAATTCGGTTAATACGCAAAAGTTAAATTTAGCGATCATCACTTGGTTGTTATGTTAAAAATATAACCTCTTTTTTATTTGTTGGGTTTAATTAAGTGTATGATTAATCTATACACTGAAACCGGAGCTAAAAGGATGTTTACAAAACTACCTAAGTGGGTCGAATATGGTGCGTTTACCCTCGCTTTTATTGCCGGTATGGTAAATGCAGTAGGTTTATTAGGGTTCGAACAACAAGCAATCTCTCACGTTTCGGGGTCGGTGACTTCATTAGCTATTGAACTTACTACCAACATCCAGGCGGCGTTGTTTTTAATTGCGATTGTACTGAGTTTTATATTTGGCTCGGCATTAACAGGCTTAATGCTTTCAGGCGGTTCACTTAAGCTAGGCCGCCATTACGATACGCTCTTATTTATTGAGGGTATTTTACTGCTGTTAAGCGCACAGCTACTTCAATATTCTTACCCTTACGCACTTACACTTGCTTCTGCGGCCTGCGGCTTACAAAATGCTTTAGCCACTAACTACAGCGGCGCAGTTGTGCGAACTACTCACTTAACCGGTATTTTTACCGATCTGGGTTTGATGTTTGGTAAAGCCCTAAAAGGAGAAGCTTTTGACAATAGAAAATGCTTGGTCTTTGTCTTAATTATTGTCGGGTTTTTAGCCGGCGGAGTGGTAGGTGTATTACTATTTAAACATTACTCAGTGCTCACTTTAGTTTTTCCCGGCATTTTTTGTATTGTTTTATCGATTACTTATCGGGTTTATAGGTTGAGTGTGCTTTAACCAATTCACAAAATCCCCTACCCTAAACTTATCAAATTGCCGATGTGCTGGAATTTATGAAATATTACTATTTACCCCCGTTATTGTTATGCAGTCAGTTAGGTTTAATTAATAGTGCGTGTGCTGAAGATACCGCGCAATCAATTGAACGTATCACCACCACAGCATCACGTAGTGAAGCGCTTTCCACGCCATTACCACTGGTGATAAGTGTATTAAGTGAATCACAGCTTGAGCTTATAGCTCCTACCCACGTAGAAGAAGCGCTGCAACGCGTTGCAGGTGCCAATGTGCAACGTGGAAATGGCCAAGAGTATTTACCGGCTCTGCGCTCGCAAGTACTTTCTGGAACGGGCGCTTGTGGTGGTGTTTTAACCGCAGAAGATGGCATAGCTCTTCGTGCAGCGGGCTTTTGTAATATTAATGAACTATTTGAAGCGCATAGCGAAATGGCAGAGCGTATTGAAGTATTAAAAGGCCCAGGTTCTGCACTTTATGGTTCTAATGCAGTGCATGGTGTAATTAACGTTATCACCCCTGATACTACCCAAGATAGTGGTTTACTAGGCTTTGATTACGGCTCTTATGGTTATGCTCGCTATAAATTACGTTCAGGCCATGCCATGGATAATTCAGGCGTAGGTATTAATGCCAGTTTTACAGATGATAGCGGTTATCGAGATGACGAAAGCGTAAAGCAACAAAAAATAAATGTACGTCATCGCTACAATAACAGCAACTTAAGCTTAGTGTCTGGGCTTACGTATACTAATTTAGATCAACAAACTGCTGGTTATATTAGCGGTTTTCAAAGCTATAAAGATGAAGATATAGCACAGCAAAACTTTGATCCCGACGCCTTTAGAAAAGCTCGCTCGCTTAGAGCTTGGAGTAAAGCAAGCTGGCAATTAGGAGAGAACACACTGGTTGTTACCCCTTATATTCGTGACCAAAGCATGGACTTTTTTAAACACTTTTTACCCGGCACACCACTTGAAAAGAATAGCCAAACTGGGTTTGGTCTACAATCGCTTTATCAGCATTATGTGAACGACAATACCAACTTAAAGCTTGGTTTTGATGGTGAGTTTACCCAAGCCGATTTTTTACAAACCCAAGATAACCCCACTCAAGGTTCTGCGTTTTTAGTAGCCACAGTGCCGCAAGGTAAACATTACGATTACCAAGTCGATGCCACCTTATATGCCCCATTTGCCGCTATTGAATGGCAGCTAAATAATTGGCTTATAACCGCAGGTCTACGTTATGAGCATATGCAATATGACTATC
This sequence comes from Pseudoalteromonas sp. BSi20311, assembly GCF_000239875.1. Lineage (NCBI taxonomy): Bacteria > Pseudomonadati > Pseudomonadota > Gammaproteobacteria > Alteromonadales > Pseudoalteromonadaceae > Pseudoalteromonas > Pseudoalteromonas sp. BSi20311. The sequence goes on from NZ_BADU01000149.1 coordinate 4,384, forward strand.
AAAACAATATGCTTACAGGGCGTACAAAAGAAGATGGCAGTAAATGTGGTTTTGGTGGCTGTCGTTATAGTCGCCCAGAGAGCACTAAAAACAGCTTTAGTAATCTTTCGCCAAAACTCGGGGTGAGCTATCAGCTTAATATTAACAATACACTATACGCTAACTTTTCAAGAGGCTATAGAGCCCCACAAGCAGCTGAGCTTTATCAATTACAACGCGAGCAAAGTACTGCCGACTTAGACGCAGAAATAGCAAATAATGCTGAGTTAGGTATTAAAGGGGTGTACAACAATACTCGCTACGGTTTGTCGGCTTATGCGATGAGCAAGCACAATACCATCTACCGTGACAGTGACTTTTTTACTGTTAATGACGGCCAAACTCGACATCGCGGCATTGAGCTTGAGTTAGCGCATAGCTTTAATCAGCACTTATCGGTTAACTTCGCAGGCACTTATGCCAAGCATACGTACTCGAATGATCAAATCATTGGCAGTATTAATATTAAAGGTAACGATATTGATACCGCACCTCGAAAAGTTGCTAATATCGATTTTAACTGGCAAGCCAACGAGAGTATTAGTCTTGCGTTGCAATGGCACTATGTTAGTCGCTACTTTACCGACCCTGAAAACTTACATGAATATCAAGGGCACGATATTTTAAGCTTGCGCGGCCAGTGGCAAATTAGCCCACAATTATTACTCAGTGCGCGAATAATAAATCTAACCAACACGGCTTACGCACAGCGCGCAGATTACACTAGTTTTACTGGCGATCGTTACTTCCCAGGAAAACCGCGTAATGCCATGCTGTCTGTAAGTTACCAGTGGTAAAACAAAAAATGCGCTATATAAGCTATATAGCGCATTCTTTTTATTCATTTATTTGCTTATCTAACGGCCAGTACAATTAGACCTGGCACCACAAAGAACGACCCTAACACATAGCCTAATGCAGCTGATTTATTCTTTGTACCAATTTCGGCTAGCTTTTCGGCTAACTTAAGCGGAATTTCACGTAGTACAGGAATTCCGTAAATTAGTGCAACCGCAAATACATTAAACATAACGTGTACTAAAGCAATCGTTAGGGCCACTTCAGCCATAGGCCCTGTAATTGATGTGGCGGCTAATAAAGCGGTAATGGTTGTACCAATATTAGCGCCTAGCGTAAATGGATAGATTTGACGTGTAGTAAACACACCACTTCCCGCAAGTGGGATCATTAAACTCGTTGTAGTAGATGACGACTGAACCATAACAGTTACCGCCGCACCTGATGTGATACCTGCGATAGGCCCGCGCCCAATTGCACCATGCAGTATATCTTTTGCAGTGCCAACTAACGCTTTTTTAAGTAGTTTACCTAGTGTAGTTACGGCAAATAAAATCAAACAAATACCTGCTATAACCATCGCTGCACCTAGCATTTTTGTGTCTAGGAAGCTAAATGCGTCTTTTATTACACCCACAGCTGGTTTAACAAGTGGTTTAATAAAGTTGTAGCTCTTTAATGATAAATCAGCATCACCAATAAATAGGTGCGACAGCGCAGCAGACATTTTTTGCAGTAAACCAAACATTATCTCAAGTGGTAAAAATATAATAACGGCAAATAAATTAAAGAAATCATGAACCGTTGATGCCGCAAATGCACGTTGGAACTCTTCTTTAGAGCGAATATGACCAATAGACACTAAGGTGTTAGTAATAGTCGTACCAATATTTGCGCCCATTACCATTGGAATCGCAATACTTAACGGTAAGCCGCCAGCAACAAGGCCCACTATTACTGAGGTAACCGTTGATGACGATTGCACTAAAGCCGTTGCCAAAGCACCTAATAATAATGCGATAAACGGGTTGGTTGCGAATGCAAAAATTTCTTTCGCTCCCTCGGTACCGCCCGACGCTAATTTAAAACCACCACTGACAGTGCCAACGGCTACTAGGACTAAATAAACTAAAAAGGCGATAGCAGCCCAGTTAAGCGTTTTTATTAATAGCGTATTGCGCTTTGATTCACTCATGTTTAAATCTCAGTTTTTGTCTTACCAAATATGGCATTTTGATGACGTTTTTGTTTCAGAACGCATTAGAACACCTGAATATTACAGAAATATTTCAATTCGATTAACGTGCTTCTTTATTCATAACTTAAAAATATAAGGTTAAAAAATCGAGTATAAGGCAAGCCATAACTTTAAAAATAAGTAATTAAAAAATTGATATTAAATTACATAGCGAAGCACTGAGTAGGAGCAATTGAACACTAAATTAAAATATATTTAAGCAATGAATTAACTAAGGTCTGATGATCTTTCAAGGTTGAATTTTCAGCTGCTCCAAAGACTATGCTAAGAGGCGATTTACTCTTTATTGCCTAAATGGATATAGGTAAGGGACATGAGCAAGACGCGGAAGCCTTGCTCGGTTTTTACTCATTTTTACAGGGGTGTAAGCCAGTAGAATAACGCAGGAGCAGTTATCGAGCCCACTAGGTTACAAACCTCGTGTCGCGATTGAATCGCCCTAGCTTGAACGAATCTCAACCCGCAAAGGTCAGTAGACCCAAGATATTTGAGACGGCTTCATGGACTTTGCCTGATATTACTAGAGGCATTGCCTAGCATAAAACTAGGCAATATTAACAATATCTCAATTAATAATTGGATAAAAATTAACGTTATGATTGATACAAATTAGCTTGTTTTATACTGGCAAAATCATTAAAACGTACGCCGTGTTGACGCATCACTTCAAGGACTTTTTTACTGATCATTTGTCGTAAGTAAAACGGCTGATTTGGTACAAAGTGATGAATAGTATGAGTATGCCCAAAGTTAAAACAAAATAAATTAAATGGCATAAACAAACGGCTAGTAATTACGTGAGTTTGTTCAAGCATATTATTCACACCGCCATAATAATGCATACTTGAAGTAACAAAATTAAGGGAGCTCGAACGTACAATATTAGGCACAATCAGCACCACCATTAGAAATTCAAATACATGCATTACATCAAGCAATAATACCGGTGAATTAGCTGCCAATGGAGTGAACAAATTAACTAAGTGAAACGCAATTACGCTATATAAAATGGCGAAATACGCGGTAGTAATCGGAAAACCTGCGTTAAATACTTTAAAAAAGCTAAAACCTTTAATTTCTTTACTAAAGCGCTTTGCATTAATTAATAAACCTAGTAATCCATCAACAATCACCAAGGCGCGTAAAAAATGATTTTTAATACCATTACCCACCAATCGCTCTTCTAAATCTTGCTCAGTCCCCGAGGTTTTATGATGATGTAAATGCATCTTGCGGCGGTACCACGGGCTAATAGTATTAGGACGCATCAACCACACGGTTAGCATCATAAAATTATGTAAAAATGGCTGGTTACTAAAATACTGTTTGTGAATTAGGTCGTGCTCAAGTTCATGGGAAATAGAGGTGGCAATCGCCGCTAAAATAATACACAGCCACGCGGGGATGATAGCAAAGTAATACAACGCGCCAACACCGATTAACGCACTTAAAGAGAGTAGTAAAATAGCCATCCCTAAGGTATTTTGATGCATTAATAGCGGGTGTTTTTTACGCAGTAATGCTTCTTCAGCCTTAATCGCTTTTACAATGGCTTGAATATTCTGTTTTGCGGTTAGTTGAGTCATGATGTTTTATTCGCAACAAGAGGTTGAGGTATATAATATCCGAGTAAAAAACTCAGTACAAAGTAATTTAATACTAATTAATTTACGGGGAAAAAAAGTATAAGATCATAATCAAATTAAATATCTCACTTTCTTAGCACGTGCTATTGGGGCATTTTAAATGCACTTATAAAGCCACATTATACTTTTTAAGAAGCATTTTTTGTTTATCTCCCTTGATAGATAAACGGCCACTGTTCCATATATTTATTAGCGTTTGCCTTCTTTCTGCGGGCATTTTATTTGAAAAAATAGGTATTTCAACCAATTTATTTTCTAAGCCTGGACGCACTATTTTTAATCCATTGTTCCAATCAAATCGATTCAGCATGTACTGTAAAACCAGCATATTATCTGCATATAGATCGATTCTGCCCGCTTTAATCATCTGAAAAATCCGTTCTACCACATCGCTAGAGCCCGCGATTACTTCCACTAAATCAGAATTATTTGGATCATCAATATAATTTTGATAATCAACACTTACCGAGCTGTAATCCCACCCAGGCCCTGTTGCAACACGCTTTCCTTGTATAGATTGAATCCCATCATAGCGCCAGGATTCATCTTGCCTAACAACAAAAGCAGTTGGATATGCAAATGTTGCCTCTGTGGCGTACTCGAAACCCACTTCGGTGTCTTGCGAAAATAAATATTCTGGCAACATATCGCAAAGACCATCCGCAACCATATCGAGCCCCCTTGCCAAAGGCACTTCGTAATACTCTAATTGATAGCCTTTTGATGTATATATTTGCTCTAGTATATCAATCACAAAGCCGCGGGCAGGAAAGTCCTCTGACGGAAATATAGTCATAGGAGGCCATTGGTCGTAGCAAACTTTTAATGTGTTGGCATGACTAAAGTTAACTATACTCAATGCTAACAATAAAGATATAAGCAGCACTTGAGAGATCTTTTTTTTACCTTTAAACATTTTATTTTTCAACACGATCACGTCCTTTGTCTTTAGCGCAGTAAAGCTTCAAATCAGCGACTTTGAATAACTCAATAACTGAGCAGTCTTTTAGCTCGGATGAGGCAACGCCAAGGCTTACAGTATACATTACAGTTTCACCATCAACTTCTAAGGTTGAATCAACAACAGCCTTTCTTATTTTATTAGCGAGTTTGAATGCGTTATCAAGCCCTGTGTTTGGAAGAAATAGTGCAAACTCCTCTCCACCCACTCTACCAATAAGGTCAGACTCTCTTATCATGCTTTGAACTGTGTCAGTAAAATGAATAAGCACCTTATCACCAACAAAATGCCCATACGTATCGTTAATGTTTTTAAAGTAATCTAAGTCGATTAAAATAAAAGATGCGGGTAATTTCTGTCGCTGAGAAAGTTCTAGCAAATGATTTGCTGTATCAAAAAAACTCCCCCGATTTAAAGTACCCGTTAAAGAGTCTCTTGTTGCAAGCGTTTTAAGTTTTTCATTTAATACTTGTAGATCTTTTGTACGTTTTGTAACGGCCTCTTCCAGCCAATCTCGTTTAGATTTTTCATCCTCGAGTAATCGCTCCCGATCCCTTTCCATACTAAAGAGCATCGTATTCATATGATCTTGGAGCTGGCTGAGCTCGTTGTTTTCAATATGTGAAAGGTTGATCCGTTTACGTGTATTTTTACTTGATTGGACCTCATTAACTTGTTGCATCAATTCTTTTAAAGGCCAGGCTAGGTAACGATCGAAAGCCCAAATAAATAACCCAAACAAAATCGATAATTTTATCATTGCCGTAATGGCAATTAAGAAAAAACCAAATAAAACACGATCTAAAACCACCTCAGACGATGAATAGAGCACCAACGTGCCAAGAAACACCCGTGTACCATTAAGCGTCCAATACAACTTAGATTTAGTTTCAAAAATTGATAAGGGAAGTGAGGCTTGAGTGTAAGAACGTTTAGAAATCATGCTTTTGCCATGTTTGTCAAAAACATCAACACCCTCAATAACCGGCATTTTAATAAGCCCATCAACCAGTACATCCAACTGAGTTTGGTCATATTGCCACAAACTCGTCGACACGGGACCTTGAACTGTTTCTTGCAACTGTTTTAATTCATCGGAGATTGAGTCTTGTGTTTTTAAGTATTCAGTTAAAAACTGCATGCTTGTTATGAGGCAGGTTACAAACAAGTAGATAGAGAAAATAACGCGCATCATTTTTTTAGATAAACTGTTTGGACTACGGTAACTTGCAAACATTAACAATGGCACTTCTTAATAAACTTTATAGTTGAGCTTAGGTTAATTACATTCTTAATGGAAGCAAAGAACAGCATAAGGAATAAGTGTTCTCATTTCTGGCGGCTTTATGCTATTCAAATTTAAGGCATAAAAAAAAACCAACCAATTTGGTCGGGGCTATAAAAATGGTACTAAGTTGCCGGACTTTTACTTATAACAGCAGCACCTCACGTGCCGCTCGAGTCCGGCAACTCAAATCTTAGGCATAAAAAAACCCCAGCTAAATCTAGCAGGGGCTATAAAAAGTGGTACCAGCGGCCGGACTTGAACCGGCACGCCTTGCGGCAGGGGATTTTGAATCCCCCATGTATACCAATTTCATCACGCTGGCATCATTTTTCTTTAACCTTCTAAACACGAGAAGATAAAGAAAAACCACTTAAGAGTGAAAGATTATGTACCCTCTTTCATCTCATTGCTTAGCATTATACAAACAATAAGCAAAGCGGCAAGCGTTTTATGTATTAAGTATGATCAACCGCTTAACATTTAGGCAACCATTAACATTTGAACCAATACCCAGTTGAGCACGTAGCGTAATAGGTAGTATTTAGCGGCTTATTTGCTAAACTATCGCGCATATTAACAGTGAGAGTATATTTATGTCGGCTGAGTTTCCACGGGCAGGGTTTTGGCGTCGTTTTGCGTCGTTAGTTTACGATACATTAGCTATAATCGCTTTTGCGATGCTAACGGTGGTATTGTATTTATTTGCTATCCAAGGGCTTATTTCCCTTGATGTTATTGCCCTTAATGGTGCTGAAGATGTATCTGCACGTATTCAGGGTTCACTATTACTTTCGGGAATTCGTAGCTCGCTGTTGGTACTTGTTGGTTTGGTGTTTTTTGGTTATTTTTGGACAAAAAGCGGGCAAACAATTGGTATGCGCGCATGGCGCTTAAAAGTACAAACCAGCCAAGGAAGTTTAATTAGCTGGCCACAAGCTATTATCCGCAGTATCAGCGCATTACTTGGTTTAGGTAATTTAGTGGTACTAGTCGACTTTAAAAATAAAAAAGCACTGCAAGATTACTTATCAAAAACCGAAGTAGTTACGCTCACCAAAGAAGAAAATAAACGCGTGTATAGCGAACTAGATTGATATCAATCCGCAATAATACTGAATTAAGCGAATTGATATAACCTCAAGCTAAAGCATAAAAAACGNG
>NZ_BADU01000148.1:0-306 GCF_000239875.1 Pseudoalteromonas sp. BSi20311
TGGAGTAATTATTTGGAGGCGGAACCCGGAGTCGAACCGGGGTAAACGGATTTGCAATCCGGTGCATGGCCACTCTGCCATTCCGCCTAAACATTTCAAATAATTTGGAGCGGCACACGAGGCTCGAACTCGTGACCTCGACCTTGGCAAGGTCGCGCTCTACCAACTGAGCTAGTGCCGCATAAAACTTTATCAGTAATTTGTACGTTGGTGCGCGACAATGTCGCGGTAAAACGTTCTGGCAACTGAGCTAGTGCCGCATAAAATAGTTATTTATCATACTTTTAATTAACTTGGTCAATAATT
>NZ_BADU01000147.1:0-2861 GCF_000239875.1 Pseudoalteromonas sp. BSi20311
GCAAAGGTGCAAGCACCTCTCTGTTACCGCTCGACTTGCATGTGTTAGGCCTGCCGCCAGCGTTCAATCTGAGCCATGATCAAACTCTTCAATTAAAAAGTTTTATGTCTTTCGACAGCTCAATGAATTCTGAATTTATTTAATATCTTTCGATATTGAATTGACTGTGCTGCAATTCCTACCTAAGTAGTTATTGCTGTTGGTCACTCAGTTTAAATTGAGACTCTAAATTTGTTTGCCTCACTACCTAAGTAGCTTGGCTGTTAGAACTCAATCTGTACGAGTGCCCACACAGATGATTGCTTTATATTGTTAAAGAACGTTGCGATTAAAGCGTTAAACTTTATCTCGCTAGGGCTGAGCATATTACGCTTTCCTATTTTTTTGTCAACACTTAATTTTGTTAAACTTGAAAGTTTTCAGAACTAAGTTTTACTCGACTCACTGAGTAGCTCGTGCCACGCTATGCGTTGCGCTCTGCCGTCTCAGTGGGGTCGCATTATAGGGAGATCCGATTTTAACGCAAGCGTTTTTAAACGCTTTTTTGCATTTAATTCTTACCCCAAAGATACCCCACCCAGACACACAAGATACCCACAAAACCCTGTGGATAACTCATTTTTTTGCGCTGTTTACTAAACTATTTACCTTGCTTGTGGTAAGTTGCGCCGCATATTTACAACTCGTTCACTAGGCAACACACATGACAGATATAATAAATAGTATAAGTGGTCTCTTATGGGGTCATATTTTAGTGTACTTATTAATAGCCGCTGGGCTATTTTTTACCATACGCCTTGGTTTCATCCAATTTGTACAATTCCCACACATGATTAAAGTTATGTTTCAGAGTCGCCAAGGGTCAGATGGCGGTATTTCCTCTTTCCAAGCATTTTGTACTTCTTTAGCAGCCCGTGTGGGTACCGGTAATATGGCGGGTGTTGCAGTCGCGCTTTATTTAGGTGGTGCTGGTGCTATTTTTTGGATGTGGTTAATTGCTTTAATTGGCATGGCAACTAGTTTTGCAGAGAGTACATTGGCTCAAGCGTACAAAATACGCGATGAAGAAGGCAACTTTCGTGGTGGCCCTGCTTATTATATGGAATACGGACTTGGCAAACGCTGGATGGGCATCGTGTTCTCACTATGTTTAATTTTAGCCTTTGGTTTAGTTTTTAATGCGGTGCAGTCAAATTCTATTGCTGCAGCTTTTGAAGTCGCCTTTGGTATTCCAAACTATGTAGTAGGTATCGCACTCGTTATTGGTTCTGGCATCATCATATTTGGTGGCCTAAAAACAATTTCACGATTTGCTGAATTAGCAGTGCCATTTATGGCCGCTGCCTACTTAATTGTTGCACTGTATATATGTGCCGTAAATTACACTGAATTACCTGATGTATTTATGCATGTAATTAGAAGTGCTTTTGGTCTTGAACAAGCTGGCGCTGGTGCAATTGGTTATGGTGTTATGCAAGCGATGATCCAAGGGATCAAACGCGGGTTATTCTCAAACGAAGCAGGTATGGGTAGCGCTGCTAACGCTGCAGCAACCGCAACACCTAACCCGCCTCACCCTGCGTCACAGGGTTATGTACAAATGCTGGGTGTATTTGTAGATACCATTATAATTTGTACAGCAACTGCCGCGCTTATTTTATTATCAGAACAATTGGTTCCAGGTTCTGATGTAACAGGTATAGCACTTACACAAGCCGCCCTTGAAGAACATGTAGGTAGCTGGGGCGCAATATTTGTTGCGGTCGCTATTTTGTTTTTTGCTTTTACATCAATTGTAGCTAACTATTCTTATGCCGAAACGAACTTATTATTCTTAGAGCATAACCACGCATCTGGCATGTTGGTTTTCAGATTATTAGTGTTAGGTATGGTGATGTTTGGTGCACTTGGCGAATTACCATTAGTGTGGACTCTAGCTGATGTGTCTATGGGCCTAATGGCGATTGTGAACGTAATCGCACTATTTATGCTCTCAGGAGTTGTGGTGTGGCTTGCCAAAGATTACAACGCTCAACGACGTGCTGGTAAGTTACCAACGTTTGATCCGAGTAAAAATAACAAGCTTAATAAAACTATTCCGAAAGGTATTTGGCACAAATAACTTTAAAGTGATTTAAGTTAAAAACCCGGAACGGCCATGGCCATTTCGGGTTTTTTATTGTCTAGTACCAATTCGCTTAATTAAGTAGTCTATTTTGAGGTAGAGAAATCGTGTTAATAGCAAAGCAACAATTTCGATGTTTAGTTGTTCTATATGAGGAATTTTTAACGTAACTAGCGTCAGGTTTGGCCTCTCAAAATGATTTAAGTATTATTGCGGATTCGTATAAGCCTCGTCTGTATATTCCTAGTAACAGCATCATCAAGCATTTCATACCTCCTTATAATCGATTAGTTAAGCAGCTTACATCAACGCTCTTAATACACTTTATGGCTTTGTAATGGTGTTAATACAAGTAACTGTATACTGACTTTGGTTTATGTATATAACGAAACACAGCCACCAACTCCATTTAAGAGTCTTATACCACTACTTTTATATAAACCGCTTAGTATTAGGTTGTCTATTTTGAATTATAAAAATCTTATATATAGCAAAGCTTAAATTTAGTGTTTTGTTTTAAATGAGAGTTTTTCCGTAGCTAGCGTCAAGTTTGAGCTATAAAAATGATCAAAGGCAATATATTGATGGGATAGGCTTTTTAAAAAATGTGAGACATAAAGGTTTCAAATAAACGAAATAATTTAGTGTAAAGAATAAGATACTAGTTCGATTATGCGATTTGATGATTAAAAATTTAATCAGAGAATAGTTAAACTAGAATAAACGGGGAGAGTAT
>NZ_BADU01000146.1:0-115 GCF_000239875.1 Pseudoalteromonas sp. BSi20311
AAAGTGGTGCCCGAGGCCGGACTTGAACCGGCACGACTTGTTAGTCGAGGGATTTTAAATCCCTTGTGTCTACCAATTCCACCACTCGGGCATCGAGTTTGCTATTTAAAGCGTG
>NZ_BADU01000145.1:0-10188 GCF_000239875.1 Pseudoalteromonas sp. BSi20311
ATTCCTTTAAAGTAACTACCTTAGTAGCAAGCAAAGTAACATTGTAATTTAAACGAGGTAAGTACAGCGAAAGATCTGTGTTTTTTGCAATATAAGAATGGATGTAATCGTGGCTTTGAGCGTAAGTTGATACCTATTACGTTTATTCAATTTTTTGGATGTATAAAGCCAAAAATAATTAACTCACAAAAAGGATAAAAGGGTATGCGGGTATATAAAAAATCAACATACTGACTTACCATAGTTTGCTAAATTAGCTATTTAGAACGCTATATTTTAAATAACCTACCCTAAATACGTTACAAGTAGGTTATTTATAAAATTACTTTTAAGCTAGGTGTTTACACAGGATTGTCTATGTCAATAAATGTCACGTCAAAGCCATGTTGCTTAGCAAGATATTCGCCTAATGCTTTTATACCGTAGCGCTCGGTGGCGTGATGGCCTGCGGCAAAAAAGTCGATATTTTGCTCGCGTGAGCTGTGAATGGTTTGCTCTGATGCCTCACCAGTTAAGTAAGCATCAATACCTTGCTCGGCTGCTAAGTCGATATACCCTTGCCCGCCACCTGTACACAAAGCGATGGTTTCAATTTTATCAGTACGTACTAAACTCGTTAGTGGCTCGCGCTTAAGCACTTGGCTTATTTTTTTAGCAAATTCACTGCCCGTTAACGGTGTTTTTAAACGTCCTTTCATCGCTACACTGATGTTAGTTGGCTCAAGGCCTGCTTCAATTTCAATATCGAGCAATTGCGCCAGCTGTGCGTTATTACCCATTTCAGGGTGAATATCTAATGGCAAATGATAGGCAAATAAATTGATGTCTTTAGCTAAAAGCGCAGCCACACGACGTTTTTTCATGCCTGTGATAGGTTGTGACTCGCCTTTCCAAAAATAGCCATGGTGTACCAAAATGGCATCGGCATTATTTTCAATCGCGGCATCAATAAGTGCTTGGCTTGCCGTTACACCCGTTACTATGGTGCGTATCTCATCTTTACCTTCTACCTGAAGCCCGTTTGGACAAAAATCGTTAATGGTTTCTGGCTTTAACAGGGTGTTTAATAATTGATTAAATTCTCTACGTTGCATACTACTTACCTTACTTTGCACTGAATTTTGTACAAATTTTGGCGGTTATGCGCTAAAAATGAAAGGAAAATCGCAAAAAATTGAAAAACAGTTCTAAAATAGGTATAAATATCTCTTCTTTATCTGTGTAAACAACGTATAGGGTCTCTGATGAGCAAACTAGACAAAACAGAAGTGTTATCTGCCTTTGAAGCTGCATATGAAGCTGCCAACGGTAAAAAACCTGAAATAACAACTAAACCTGGCTGGTATAGCATTGATGGCGGCAAGAACATGCGCCTAGCTGATGTAGCAGAGCTGACTAAAGAATTAAGCTCTGGTAAGTCTACAAAAAAAGCTGCAGTAAAAGCACCTGCTAAAAAAACTAAAAAAGCTGCTCCTGTAAAAGCACAGAAAAAAGCGCCTTTCACCGTGATCACACAAAACGAAGAAGGCTACACAGCAGAAGAGCTTTGGATAGTTGAGCTTGCTCGCAAAGATCACGATTGCCGCCTACCTCGCGGTGTTGTTTGATCAGCTGAGTGCTTTGTATAAAAGAAACCGCGTTAAGCGGTTTTTTTATATTTATTATCCATCAAGTATTGAATAAACCACCTCGCAACAAAACCACACACCACAATAAACACTGTCTCGGCAAGTACTGGCATTATTAAAAAATCCCAACTTTGCCCAGACTCAATAATTAAGATAGGGTTTGCGCCGGCAGCAAGGTGAATAGTTTTTGTGATTATCATTAATGTTATAGCAATACCCACAGCCAGCCCAATCATAATCGCACTATCAGCACTATAGTAGCTAAAAACAACCCCAATCATTGCGGTCAGCATATGCCCCCTATTACGTTTTTTGGCATAGCTAACGGGCTCTGCGATACGCCAAAAACAAGTACAGCTGCTGCGCCGAATAGCGCCATTAACCAAATACCGTAATCACCCATATAATTTAGCCACGCCAAAAAACCCAAAACAAAAGTAGAAAAAACACCTGCGATTAATGCCGACTTTATTTGCTCACTATGCATATTACCTCCTCAAAAGTAGACCGATTTGTCTACACTTGCAATATAGACAAGTCGGTCTACCTATGTCAAGCTGTGTTTTTACTGCTCAAATTTGGAATATCATGGATAAAAAACAACAAATAATCAGTACGGCACTGAGTCTTTTTTATAAAAAGGGTATACACGCTGTTGGTATTAATGAAATTTTAGCTGTATCGGGCATTGCAAAAAAAACCTTATATAAGCACTTTGAAAGCAAAGACGCGCTTATTTGTGCTTGTTTAGTCGCACGTGACATCTGCTTTAACGCTTGGCTTAAAAAAATATGTATACAACCAAGTGCTATGTTAGTCGCACAGGCAATTTTTGCCGGACTGAAAAAGTGGATTAATAATGAGGTTTCAGAGTTAGGGTGTTTTAATGGCTGCTTTTTTATTAATACTGCAGCTGAGTACCCTGTAGAGAACGACCCTATTGCCAAACTTTGCAAACAGCACAAGCAAGCGAACTTTGAGATCATACTATCAGCTCTTTTAGAAACGCCTGAATTTGCTCACAATAGAGAAAAAGCAATTGAAGCCACGCAACACTTACTTATTCTAAAGGAAGGTTATATATGTAGAGCGAGGGTGATGCATGATGTAACAGTAGCTCCACCTAGTGATAATATTTTAAAAGCGATAGTAGCGGTTGGTTAAATAGGTAAATACAGTATTAAAAAAGCGGCTAAATAGCCGCTTATTAGCTAAAAAATGGCTGCATTATTCAAAAAATAATGGTTCACGCTGTTTTTTGCCTACTTCGTTCATGGTGGCTGCGTCGAACAAACGGCCGTTGATCATGGTGTAATCAATTTTGTCTGAATCACGAATGTTTTTCAGTGGGTCGCCATCAATAACCATTAAATCTGCCAGTTTACCGACCTCTAATGAACCCACATTTTTATCTAGGCCTAAATATTTTGCCGGATCGAGTGTAGATGCTCTAATTGCTTCCAGTGACGTCATGCCGCCTTGGGCAAACATCCACATTTCCCAATGCGCACCTAACCCCTCACGTTGGCCATGCGCACCCAAATTAACAAGTACACCTAAATCTTGTAACTCAGCCGCTACGCGAGCATTGTTAAAGTGATTATAGTGATGATCGGGTGCTTTAACTCGGCGCATTGAGCGCGGTAATAATTGGTTTTTAGGCACAAATTTACTTAAACGTGGATGATTCCATACGTCCGTTTTATCATACCAGTAGTTTTCACCCCAAATACCGCCATAGGCAACCACCAATGTAGGTGTGTAACCTACATCACTTTGTGACCATAGCTGCTTAATATCGTCATAAATATGTTCAACAGGAATTGAATGCTCAATGCCTGTATGGCCATCGACTACCATACTCAAGTTATGTTGTAATAATGACCCCCCTTCAGGGACTACCATCATTTCAAGCATTCGCCCTGCTTCTATAACTTGCTGACGCTGCTCTCTGCGCGGTTGGTTATAAGATTTAACACTAAACGCACCCACTTTTTTAAGGCGCTCTAAATGAAATTTAGCATCATCTAATGAATCAATATGCGAGGTATACCCAGGCATATTCGCGCCGTATAAAATAGTACCGGTAGAGAAAATACGCGGACCAACGATCATCCCCGCTTTTTGCATTTCACTCGCGGTAAATATTTCAGTGGTGTCGTTTGATGGGTCGTGAATAGTAGTAACACCCAGCGCAAGACCTGCTAAGTTTTTCCAGTTTTGCTGCGGGATAATTTCATCACTGCCTTGTGAGCCATGAGCATGGGCATCTACAATGCCAGGCATAATTGTTTTACCTGTTACATCAATGACCTTTGCCCCCTTAGGAATACTCACATCAGCAACAGTGCCAATGGCTTTGATATGTTTGCCATCGGTAACAATAACGCCATTTTCAATGACCTTTTCACCCTCCATGGTAATAATTTTAGCGCCAGTTAATGCAATCATGCCCTGCGGTTCAGCCATTTTTTTACTAAAGCCGATATTAGTCCCGCTTTTTACTTTAACGTCTTTATCATCTGCTTTATTAATAGCAAACATACCCTCTAAACTGGCATGGTAAAGCTCAGGCCCCAGTGTCCAATACAGTTTATTGCTGTTGGCACTCCAGCTAATGTTTTCACCGGCGCGTACAGATAGTTGCTCAATTGGAAATTGACTGTCTTTGGGCCCAATATTTATCGTTTTGCCGCGCTCTACAAATGGAGTAACAAATACTTTAAAGCGCTCAGCAAAAGCTAAATACTCACCATCAGGAGAGACTCTAAATTCAGTGGCGTGCTCTGACTCATACAGTTTACGTACTTTTTTACTTTCAAGCTCTACCACACTTAATGTCGGCTTAGGCCATGGGCTCATAATATAAACACGATCGTTGGCACTGCCAAACTGAGGTTGATAGCCACTTTTAGAAATGAGCTCACTTTTTCCGCCTTTAGCACTAACACTGTATACCCCAGGATGCAGTGACCACTTAGGGTTTAAAATGCTGCCGCCGCTGGCTTTACGATACACCACGGTTTTGCCATCTGGACTAAATGTTGGCTCTACGTATTTTCCCGGCTCTTGTGTAATAGTGTCGCCACGACCACTGCGTGCAGAGACGACACGCACGGTGCCTTGTTCGTTATCATCCCACGTGGTGTAGACAATGTTTTTGCCATCACGAGAATACTGCGGGAATAACTCATAATGATCGGTTTGCTTAGTTAAGCGCTTTATTTTTCCTGATTCTAAGTCGCGCTTGTAAATATAGCCCAATGCTTCAAAAAGTGCGGTTTCACCGTCAGGGCTAATTTGCACATTACGCAGCATTTTTACATCAAACTCATCAGTGTCGATATTTTGAGTAAAACGCACTGCTTTTTGAATTTTTTTCGTGGTGTCTACTTTAAATGCAATATCGCTAACTGATTTATCATCGACATTGAGTTTATGAAGGGTGCCACCAGCCCAAAATACCAGCTCTTCGTTATCTGGGGTCCACGCAATAGTAGGATATACGCCATGAATCGCCCACGTTTCTTGCATATCGCGCTCTAGCTTGTCGTATAGCTTAATATGCTCACCACTGGTTAAATCATATAAGTACAGGCTGGTTTGAAAGTCATCACGCTTTATGTACGCTAGTTTTTTACCATCTGGCGACGGAGTTGGTCTGATTGCCCCGCCCATGCCACTTATAATGGTTTCTATGTCGCCTGTTTCACGGTCATAACGCTTAATTTTATAAATACCGGCAACAGAGTCTTTTGAATAATGAAAAGTTTTACCCGGGGTTGCATCATGCGAAAAATAAACATACCGACCATCCGGTGAAAACATGGGTTCACCTAAATCTTTTTGATCGTTTTCACGTTTAGTCAGTTGCACCCCTTTACCGCCGGCTTTGTGATAAAGCCAGACCTCACCTGCGCCTAGCGAGCGACTGGCGGTAAAATGCTTACGTGCAACTAAATAATCGCCATCAGGGCTCCACGCAGGGCTATTGAGTAATCTAAATGTTTCGTCAGTGACGGCGGTTTGGTTTTCGCCGTTAACATCCATTATCCAAATATTGTCACCACCGCCTTGATCTGATGTAAAAGCAATGTGCTTGCCATCTGGGCTAAAGCGCGGCTGCATTTGCCATGCAATGTCTGAGGTTATTTTAGTCGCTTTACCACCACTCATTGGCATGGTGTAAATATCGCCAAGTAAATCAAATACTAAGGTTTCTCCGTCAGGACTTATATCGACATTCATCCATGTGCCTTGCTCTACACTAATAGATGCATCAACAAATTGCCCTTTAGGTGAATCAACTTGCCATTTTTTTTCATCTGTTTGCTCTGCGTGTGCGTGGCCTAATGCCAATGAAACCGATAACGCGAGTGCTGTTTGCAGCATTTTTTTCATGCTTATCTCACTTATTATTGTTGCTGTGTGTTGATCTATTACATGATTGCATCAAAAACGCCAGCAAGTTACCAGCGTAATAGGATGAAGTGCATAAAATCAGTGCCAAACAATAGGATCAAATTGATAAAAATCCACTAGCAAATGGTAAATTTCAGGGTCTTCACGGCGTAAATCGGCAGGCTTTTCTAAAAATGTTTCGGTGATCACCGCAAAAAACTCAGCCTCATTGGTGGCTCCATAGCTATGTATTACATGCGGCATACTATAAGCAACATGGGTTTTTAACTGCGAAAACGCTCGACTAAATACTCTGCCCCATTGTTGGTATTTTGCCTGTGATGCAAGTAGTGGCGTGCCGGTGGTTTTACCGGTTTCTTGATCAAGTTGATGTGCAAATTCATGAAACACTAAGTTATGCCCATCACTGGGTAAGCGGTTGCCCTCAAGCACATCATGCCAGCTAAGCACCAATGTTCCCCCCGGCCACGATTCACCTTGCCTTACTGTATTATGAAAACTGACAAGGCCTGCGTTATCGCGGCTTGATTGGGGCGCGTAATACGCGCTGGGGTAGAGTAAAATTTCTTTTACGTTTTTATACAAAGGCCAAGGCTTGTTAAGCACCAGCAAGCAGGCATCGGCGGCAATAATGAGTTTCATTGCCTCCGTTAGTTGCAACCCATCGCAGCCAACAAAACGCTTTTCATTTAAAAACCACACTATATGGGATGCTAACTTTGCTCGCTCTGCATCGGTCATTTTGTTGTATATGGGCATAGCACGCAGTAACAACGTATGTTGTTGCTCGCTTAATAATAAACCACTGTATTTACGGTGCCACACGGCATTTTGAATATCAGGCCAGCGCCAAAACATTATAATAAATACAATTAAAACAAAAATTAATAGCCCATTTATCATTGGGTCGTCCTAAATCAAACCATTTAGCTTTAACGCTAAAATGCTGCGCCCGTATTATTAAAATAGTAATGGGTGCAGTGAGGCTGTTTTTCAATCACATCACTTCAGTTCGATTTCGACCATTGTTTTTTGCCTTATACAAAGCTTGGTCGGCCCGTGATAATAATCGGTCATAATCATCAACATCACCAGAGTCAGAAACACCAAAACTCACGGTTACGCTGAGGCCTTCTGCGATATTTGAAAAGTTTTTATTTTCAATACATTTGCGTAACTTCTCGCACATTTCTTGGGCCTGCACTGCACTCGTATCGGGAAACACAAAAGTAAACTCTTCGCCACCCCAGCGAGCTACCTCTTGCTCACCCTCGCAGTGCGCTTTAAGAATGTTAGCTATTTCACATATAACCTGATCACCTATGAGGTGTGACCAACCATCGTTAATCCGTTTAAAGTGATCAATATCCATAATAGCGATAGCAAGTGATTTATTACATGCTTTAAAGTCTGAAAAGTTATCCGCCAGCCAGCCATCAAATGCGCGGCGATTCGGTAAATCGGTAAGCTGATCGTGTGTGGCTTGATACGCAAAGGCACTGGCTTGCTCTTGCAGTGCTTGCGTTTGCTTCACCACTCGACTCGTTAATTCCTTTTCAACTTGTTTATAACGATATAAGCGGTAGCGATAAGCGCTATATATCACCACCACAAAAAGAAAAAACATAAACAACTTAAAGCTTGTTTTTTGCCAAAAGTGCGATTGAATTTCAAAGTTAACGACTTTGTGATTTTGTTGCCAATCAGTATTTGGATAGGCTGCACGTACAGCAAAAGAATACTTGCCCGCAGGTAAGTTAGTGTATTCAGCAGTCGCTATGTTTTGACGGTTGACCCATTCGTTATTAAAGCCTTCCAATTTTGTTTGAAAGTTTAATCGCTGCGGCATAATAAAGCTCAGTCCCGCGTATTGAAATGACAAGCGCGTCACCCCTGGTGGTAAAATAATAGTTTCACCGTCTATAGGTAACGACGTTGGTTTACCATCAACAGAAAAGCTTTCAACAATCGTTGGTAACGCTATTTTAGTGGCTTCTTTTAAGCGTTCCAGTTTTACTGTACTCACCCCTTTTGCGGTAGCAAACCAAATTGTGCCATCTGAATGAGCGGTTGCTGAGGGGGTTGAACCGCCATTTGCTTGTGCACTGTGCATGCCATCAGCCTCATCGTATAATTGAAAGGCGAGCGTACCTCTATTGTTAGATTTTGAATCAAGCAGCTCATTTACCTGCTTATAATTGACTTCAATAATGCCACGGTTACTTGATAGCCAAAGTGAGTCTTTAAACGGCACAATTTGAAAAAGCTTATCAACGGGTAAACCTAATTCACGCCCTAAAATAGTCATCTTTGCGTTTGAATGCTGATAACGAACTAAGCCACGATCGGTAGCCATCCACGTGTATTTATCATCAATGTAAAAGCCAAACGCATATTGGGCGGCAAATTCAGCAGGAAACTCAACAGGATTAAACACGTCAGTTTGAGTGTCATAAACCACGACCCCATTACCGGTTCCTACCCAAATATTAGCTGAGTTGTCTTCACTCAAGGCTAAAATAAACCCACTCGGCAGCTCTTTTTCATTAGTAAATTGGTTTAAGCTACCGTCGGTATTAACGCGTGTCAGCCCCATGGCCGAGCCTATCCATAAGCGATTTTTTGAATCAAAAAGTAAAGATCTTACTTCATTACTACCTAAGCCATTATCACGGTTTAAATAAGGTACGAGTTCGTTATTAACCACTTTTAAAACACCCGAGGTGTATGTGCCTACCCAGACATCACCTTGGTTTTGCTCTAGTAAGCTTAGTATTGAATATGGCGAGCCTTGTTTAGTGCCTTTAATATGGCTGATCTGATTATTGTGCAGCCGATCTAAACCCGTGCTTCCGCCTATCCATAAACTGCCATCAGAATGTGACAATACCGTACGCACATAATCGCTAGATAAGCCTCGCTTTTTGCCCCACGATGAAAACGGCGCTTCTCTTAACCTAAATACACCAGCATTGGTGCCTACCCAAATACTATTTTCTCTGTCTTGTAACAAAGAAAGAATACGGTTAGCGGGTAAAGCATTTTTAGCATCTAATTGCTCTAAACCATCGACGCTAAGCCTAAAAACACCTTTATTAATGGTGCCAAACCACAGATCCCCATGATCATCTTCTAACAAACTGGAAATAGGTTCCGCCTCGAGTTGTGGGTGAGGCGATTCAAATAGCCCACCATTAAGGATTCGTGCCCCTCTTTCACTTCCTATAATGAGTCGACCATCACGGGTGATTAATAAGGTATATACGGGAGCATCTGGAACCCCTTGTTGTGGCGTCATCAAAGTGGGTTTGTAGTTGACTATTTTATACAGGCCATCACTGGTCGCCGCCCATATAACCCCCTTGGGGTCTTCAATGATTCGATACGCACTGACATTTTGTATTATTGGGATGTCTTGAGTGCTACTAGCTGAACGATAAAACACACCATCATTCTCAAGCGCTAGCCACAAGTTATCATTTTTACTTTTAAATATATGATTAACCATCGCTTGGGCAGGTGGTTGCGTGTCCCATTGGCGATGTTGATATAGGCTAATACCGCCACGCGCTCCTGCAATAAGTAAACCGCCATCAGATGTAGGGGTTAGCGCACGTACGCCTGAGTCAGGCAAGTCAGTAATTTCGGAGCGAGTAAATAACTTAACCTGAGCTTCGGATAAGAAATTACTAATTTAAAGGAACTAAATGCTCGTTCCATGATCCGATCATTCGACCAAGAGTGATTAGAACAAAAAGGAACGAGCATGAACAAGTTAGTTGAAACGTACTGTGATGTCGATGATTTTTCAAAGTTATTTTTCCCAAGCTGGCAGCGTATATTGCTCGAAAATGGTGAAATTAAACGTCGAAGAGCATGCCGCTTATCTCCGTCAGAGGTGATGACTATTATCATCCATTTTCACCAGTCACATTACAGAGATTTCAAAAACTACTATCTTCACTATGTTTGCCGTCAACTTAAAGCCTATTTTCCAGAGTTGCTGAGTTACACAAGGTTTCTCGCGCTTATGCCTAGTGTGGTGGTTCCGATGTGCAGTTACCTCACATCAAAACTTGGCAAGCCCACAGGTATACAATTTGTTGACTCCACTAAAATAGAAGTGTGTCACATCATC
>NZ_BADU01000144.1:0-8786 GCF_000239875.1 Pseudoalteromonas sp. BSi20311
CTTTAAGTTGAGCAGTACGGGTTGTTGGTTTATCTGTTATTTTTTGGTTATTGTGCGTTAAAAAGTGGTTGGCTACCTTTGTTCGCAGGCTATGCTGCACATACTGGCGCACTAGATGTTGGTTTTGTTGCTTTGGCTGCTTTTATGGGTGGCTACTTGGGCGATGAATTACGCTTTGCTATAGCAAGAGCGTATGGCGCGGCATCGCTTGAAAAACCAGGCCGCCTTGGTCGATTATTTAAAACAGCCAGTGAGCTTGCTGAACGCCATGGCACAGCCTACATTTTTTTATATCGTTATCCTAAAGGATTACGCACGATTGGTGCCCTTCCCGTAGGGCTTAAAGCAATTAGTTGGCGCCGTTTTAGTGTGTTAAATGGATGCTCTGCACTGCTATGGGTTATTGTTTTAGTCGGTGGAGGCTACATTTTCGGTGCTACTTTTGATGCTTTAAGTGTTGAGAATTTAACAGCACTAAGTCTGCTACTTCTTTGCGTATTTTTAGTGACACTGTACCGGATTTGGAATAAAACAGCTGAGGTTAAAGCTCACCAAGAATAACAAAACAGCCAACGCTATTTTTAGTTAAAGATGTTATTTTAGTCAAACAAACGAATATTCAGTTTGATTTTTTCATAACCCCCTGTGAAAACGCAAATAATTGCGGTTTTTTAGGGGGAATTTACCCAGCGTAATAAGCGTTAACTTAATTAAAGTGCTTCAGGGTTAATTGTACGGCGTACATTTATCCACGCATTGCCAATAACTTCATGAGCATACTGGGTGACTACTAGTAGTGCTTTTGCATTGGGTATGAGTTGTTTATACCAAGGGAAAGCGGCAAAGTTGTGGTAGTCGGTTGCGGCAGGGATAACGTTAATGCCTTGCGCATTAAATAAATTTTTTGCTCTGGGCATATGGCTTACTGAGGTGACTAAAGCGACCTTGTAATCAACGAGTTTTGAGGCTAAAAGTTTTGCCTCTTGGGCGGTATCCATTGCGTTTGGATTTTGCACAATACGATTTTTATTAATACCTAAGCTAATTGCGGTTTTATACATTAACGCGCTGTTGGTGACTTTCTCATACCCCCCACCTGAAACAATCAGCTGCGCATGAGGATAAATGTTAGCAAGTCTCATTCCTTCCACCAAACGGGTTAACGCACAATTACCTAACTGACTGTTAGCACTCAATGCAGGGTTGGGGTTTATGTCACAGCCAAGCACCACAATTTTATCTAAATTGGGGTGTTTAAGATAATTAAATGCTAATGAGGTTGGTTGGCTATTTTTAATCAGTAAGTTGGCCACCAAAGGGATGCTGGCAAGTAGCAAAGTTACAAGGCTCATTAAAGATAAAGCGATTGCGACTTTTCGTTGTTTGAGCGCAAAAATAAGTAATATTAGGCTTACTAAACCCAACAAAGGTAACGGCATGAGCAAGCCGCCCAGTATTTTTTTTAGTTCAAACATAATGAGCAACATGGTTAAGTATATTTATTAGCATGTTACTCATAAGTTTAAGGTTTATCGACCGTTATTTAATTTACAGGTGTTTAAAAAGTGACGATAAACTGGATTGTCTTTCATATCTTTTTTCATCGCTAAGTACATTGGACGAGTTAAACCAAGCGCGCCCAGTGGAATTGACTTAATTAACCCTTGGCTTTCATACGGGGTTACTAACCAATCGGGTAAGGCGGCCACACCCATACCTGCACTGACTAATTGAAATATAAGTAAACCTTGATCAACCGTCTTTAGCGTACCGTCAAAACGCGCATTTTGGATGAAATGCTTAAATATATCCTGGCGCTCACGCGGAATAGGGTAAGAAATAATAGTTTCGCTTTTCAAATCAAGCGCAGTTACATAGGCTTTTTTCGCTAAGTCGTGATCTGGTGCCACAATCAGTTTCAGCTTAAAGTCAAACAAATGGGCGTATTCGAGTTTGTCAGGGTCGCGAATATCTGATGTAAGCACGAGATCTAATTCATCATTTAATAAGTCTGGGATAGCGTCGTAACTAAAGCCACGCTCGTAATCAATTTTTATATCAGGCCAAAAGTTATTAAATTCTTTGATAGTAGGCAATAACCAATGAAAACAGGCGTGACATTCAACGCTTAAACGCAGCTGCGAAATAGGCTGGTTTAGGCTTTCTTTGAGTCGGCACTTGGTGGCTTCTAATTTAGGTAATATTTCGTGTGCTAATTCAAGTAATAACATACCTTGAGGTGTAAATCGGACTGGCTGAGTTTTACGCTCAAACAACTGGCAGTCTAATTTGTTTTCTAAATCTTTGATTTGATGTGATAAAGCTGACTGAGTTAAAAATAGTTCGCGGGCTGTATTGACGAGAGAACCCGTTTCTTTAAGGGTAGCAATTGTTTTTAAGTGTTTAATGTCAATCATCTTTAATAATTCTCAAGGTAAAAGTGAGTTTGGCTCAGATTGACTACATACTACGCCTTTACAAAAAACGTTTCAACGTCTAGATGGCTAAAATTATCTATTATTTACTAAAATATGCCCTTAAAGTTAAATTAACTAATGTGGGTACTTTAGTTGTTACTGGTTTGATGAGTTTGGCATGAGTTTAGCTCAAGTTGTATTGTTGGGTTATGCAGCGGCTATTAAAAGCGCGTTATGGGCAGGGCAGCTTAATAAATGGCACTGGTTTTTAAGAGGGATAAGTAATTATCACAACGCGCAATAACAGGTATGTTTTTAATGGGCTAAAGCTTAAAGAGCAACAACATGTTTTATTACTTCAAAACTAAGCGCTTAAATAAACGAATGGGTATTACGGGGCTTACTTTTTACACCTTTTTGGTTGTGAAAAAGTAAGCCTTTTGATAACAGCTACTACAGCGGTTTGTGGATAAGCTTAATGGCGTGTTGTGCTGTAACTGGTTTTGACTTTAAAAAGCCTTGCCCGTAATTACATTGGGTGGCTTGTAAAATACTTAGTTGCTCTTGGGTTTCGATTCCCTCAGCCACAACTTCAAAGTTTAGTGATTGCGCTAATGAGAGAATGGCCTCTACTAATGGGTTATTGGTTTTGTTGAGGTGATCGATAAAGCTTTTATCTATTTTTAAAATATGAATAGGTAATTGGTGTAAGTAACCAAGTGCTGAGTATCCAGTACCAAAGTCATCTAAGCATAACTTTACTTTAAGTGGGGCTAGCCCTTCTATTATTTGAGTTGCTAAATCAAGGTTAGCAATAAGCCCTGATTCAGTGATTTCTAAACACAACGACCCTAAAGGCAGTTGGTATTTATTATATAATGCGTGAACTTGGGCAACAAAGTCGAGGCTGGCAAAATGACGCGATGACACATTGACCGTTACTTTTAAAAAGCGATGCCCTAATGTGTGCCAGTGCGCAATATGTTGTGCAGCGAGGTCAAGCAAGTGCAAATCGAGGTTAATAATTTGCCCGGTGGTTTCGGCTATCGGAATAAATTCATTTGGTGGCACAAACCCTTTTTTGGGATGGTGCCATCTCACTAATGCCTCAAAGCCGACAACTTCGCTTGTCGCTATAGTAAAAATAGGTTGAAAATAAAGCTCAAATTCGTTGTGTTCAATGCCGTGTTGTAAGTCGTTTTCTATATCGGCATGTGTTTTGAGCTTTTTACGCATGGTGTTATTAAAAAACTTAACTTGGCCACGCCCGCTTGATTTAGCTTCGTACATAGCGGCATCGGCTTGCTGTAATAGCAAATAGGCTTTATCGTCGCTGCTTTCACTAAAGGCGATGCCAATGCTGGTTGATGCTTGCAATAAATGACTATCCACATTAAGTGGCTTAGCAAGGGCTGTGTTTATTCGTTTTAACGCTTCGCTAACCTGGTTTCTGTGCGTGATGTTTTCCATAAAAATAGCAAATTCGTCGCCACCAAGGCGTGCAAACGTATCAGTGTTTCTTACGGTGCCTTTTATTAGCTCACAAATTTTAATTAAAAAGTGATCGCCAACCTCATGGCCAAGCGAATCATTGATACTTTTAAATCGATCAAAATCTAAATAAAGCAAGGCATGGCTCGTGCCTTTTTTAACACGCGATAAACGCAAAATTGCATGTTTAATACGCTCAATAAGTAACGAGCGATTAGCTAGGCCTGTTAGCTCATCATGCAATGCTTTGTGTTCAAGCTCTTGCCTTGCAAGCTGCCTATCTATGGCCATACTAATTTGCCTACTTACGTAGGTTAAAAGGGCGCTGTCGTGTTCGTTGTAATGAAGCTTTTTATCGTAACTTTGAACAACAATTACACCGCTTATTCTATCATTTGCTTTAAAAGGCACACCTAGCCAGGATTCAGAAAGACGGCCAACAAGTTTAAAGTCGCCGTTATCTATATGTTGCTGATAATCGTTTTGATTTAATAGCAGTACACGGTCTGATTTTAGTAGGTAATACGAAGCTGTGTCTTTTAATTGCTCTTTTGATATTTTTTTGTGGGCGTGCGTTTGAATGCCTTCTTCAACGATGTAAACCAAATCGAGTATGTCTACTTGCTTATCGTAAAGGGCAATAAAAAAGTTATCTGCAGGAAGTAAGCTATTTATTATGCTGTGAAGAGACTCAAAAAAGGTATCTAGGTTACTGGCTTTATACGTTAAGTTAGCTATTTGCAGTAAGCTGTTTTCAAGCTTTTGCGCATCATTTAACTGTTTTACTGTGTGCTTTAAGCTATTGACCGTGTTTACTTGGTTTAGCTTAGCACTTAATAAATGTGCAACCGTGGTTAATATTTCTAGGTGGGCGTTTGTGAAGTAGTTTTTTATTGGATGTTCACAATCAATAACCCCTAAAACATGATCCTTGTATATAAGTGGCACGCACAACTCTGATTGAGCAGGGCGCTCATCAGCAATGTAGCGAGGGTCTTGTGTTACGTCGCCAATAATAATAGCTGTGCCTGTACGGGCAACATAACCGGTTATACCTTCATTAAAGCCAATAACTTTGCGCTCTGCTTGGTATTCGTCCCTGGCGTGGGTTATGCCCATAGAAGCGACTTGATTTAGCTGTAAACGTGTTTCATCAGCCAGGTAAATAACACAATCAACAAACCCAAGGCGGTTTACTACTTGAGTGGTTACATACTCAAATAACTCTTCTAGGGTATCGAGCTGTAATAAGCTTGAGGAAAACTGATTTATTATGCTGAGCTGTTCAGTTTTAACTTCGAGCGCTTTATAGGTATCGATATGATTCGACATAGGGTAATTTTATTCTTTTTATTTATGTTAGCACTGGCAAGTTAACATAAATAAAAAGCATGTTCAAAATAAAACGCTTAAACGAGTGTAATCGTCCACGGCTAGCGCATTTTAATCCCAGATTCTAACAGGGTTGAGCGATAATCATCGTCTAGCCCTGCCATTTTCTTTTTTCTCGCCATACTGGCTGTTTTAGTTGTATCTTGTTTAAATAACGCCATGGCTATTTTTCTCATTACGTTAAAAACAAGGGGTCCTTGCTTCTTACGGATTCTTGATTCATCTTCCCTAAAGTTCATATCCAACATCCAATGCATACTTTCAACCTGCCAGTGGCTTCGTACCGCATTAAGTGCTTGCTCCGCACCTAACGCTAACGAACTAATATACCAACGCGTTTCTATCGTGTCTGTACCTGATGATTTATCGTGAACCTCAGCGGTTACTTGAATAACACTCTTTAAGCCAGACCATTGGTAGATTTTATCTAACCAGCTTTTATCAATAAGCAATTGCTGACAAACCCTTGTTTCAATGCGCCCATGCCCTGAGCTTATTTCGGTATGTTTATCATAGTTGCTATTGGTCAATCCTTCGCGCTCACTCTTGTGCCACCAAGCTTCTAATTCACTCTGCATACCTGAATGATTACCTTTGAGCGCTAGGATATAATCAGCTTTTTGTTTAATTATTTGTTTCGCTATTTCTTGCTGGCAGCCCATAGCATCAAGTGTAATGATGCTATTTTCAATATCTAGCATGGTGAGTAACTCAGGTATGGCTGTGATTTCATTTGTTTTGCTATCAACGGCTGTTTGCCCTAAAACTAACTGGTGTTGGCAGCTCCATGCACTGACGGTATGTAAAGCACTTTTTCTATCTTTGGTTGTAAATGAACGACGTGCAGTTTTTCCATCCATAGCAATAATATCAGCACCCGTGGTTTCAATAAGTGAAGATATCCAAGATTGAAATGCATGCTCTATTTCATCTGATTTTAACCGATAAATGACACGGGCTATGGTGTCGTGTCTTGGAATACCCGCGTTGAAAGCGCCATATCTTTTTAACCAATCAAGTTTTAGATGCCCAAAGTCTTCAATATCCTCCCATCCTTGTGCACCGGAGATTACTGCACTAATGGCTAAAAGGAGAATATCGATAAGCTCATGCTTTTTACAGCGTTCAATGCGAGGATCGGTAATTGAATTAAAGTGTTTCAGAAAAGTAGCGCTCATATTTTACGTGACCAAGGTGATTATTATGCCTTGATCTGATCACTACATATTCTATAAGTTCAATTTATAATGATCTTGCCGTGTGTAATCGTCGTTAAACTTAAACCCAATAGCATTTTGCAGCACTCATAGAGGGGAATAGTTTAGATAACACTTTACTAGATCTTTCCATATGCCTATGATCGGATAAATTCAGCCGTGGAAAAAAGTAATGAGCATTAATACCGATTCAAAAAACACATTAACCATAACTCGTCCTGATGATTGGCATGTACATTTACGCGACGGGGATCAGCTAAAAGATACAGTACGTGATATTAGCCGCTACATGGGCCGCGCCATCATAATGCCAAACCTTGTACCGCCAGCCACGTGTACTGAAACCGCATTATCGTACCGAGAGCGCATTATGGCAGCGAAACCTCAAGGGCAGTTTGAGCCACTAATGGTACTTTATCTTACTGATAAAACGACACCAGAAGAGATAAAAAAGGCAAAAGCAACGGGTAAAATATTTGCAGCTAAATTGTACCCAGCGGGTGCAACCACAAATTCAGATTCTGGCGTAACATCGGTTAAAAATATTTATCCGGTGTTAAAAGCAATGCAAGAAGTTGGCATGCTGTTACTCGTCCATGGTGAAGTAACCGACTCGTCTATTGATATATTTGATCGTGAAAAAGTGTTTTTAGAGACTATTCTAGGCGATGTTGTCGCTGACTTCCCTGAGCTTAAAATTGTTCTTGAACACATAACAACGAAAGATGCGGTAGAATTTGTAGAAAGTGCCTCTGATAACGTAGCCGCTACAATTACTGCGCATCATTTACTATACAACCGTAACCATATGTTAGCAGGGGGCGTTCGCCCACATTATTATTGCTTACCTATATTAAAGCGAAACATTCATCAGCAAGCACTTATGGCGGCGGCAACGAGTGGCAATAAAAAATTCTTTTTAGGCACTGATTCAGCGCCACATTATAAAGATAAAAAAGAAGCTGCATGCGGTTGTGCAGGTGCTTACACTGCACATGCTGCTATTGAACTTTATGCTGAAGCTTTTGAAGAGGCTGGTGCGCTTGATAAGTTAGAGGGCTTTGCAAGCCATTTTGGTCCAGATTTTTATGGCTTAGCACGTAACACCGACACTATTACCTTAGAAAAATCGCCTTGGACAGTGCCGGCAAGCTACTCGCTAGGTGACTCTGAAGTAGTACCAATCAAAGCTGAGAGCGTTATTGACTGGCAAGTTAAATAGTAATATTTAAACACTAAACTTTAAACCACCTTAAATTCAAGGTGGTTTTTTATTTTAAGTGGCTAAAAAACATACTGATAAAAACTATTTTAAAGCAATTGTAATCTGTTTATAAAAAATACAATATTTTGCTTGTTATTTTCTATAAAAATTAAAAGGTTACACCGTTGTTAGTAAAACAATGAAACTTCAAAAATAAATCCTAATTAATAGAGCTAAAAAATTTTTAATGTGTTAATCTTAATTGGCTTTGAGTTTTTGCGTATTGAATTACGGTATTGTGCTGCGTTTAAGGTTACCGGTTTGGTTATTACTTCTTCCTGTACTATCACCTCCAGTTTTTTGGGCATTGACTCAGGGAGGATATTGCCATAATTATATGGCTGAATTTTAATTATTGACTTACAGGAAAATTTAGTATGTCGGTTACTGGTAAAGTAAAATTTTTCAACGAAGCTAAAGGCTTTGGTTTCATTGAACAAGAAAATGGTCCTGACGTGTTTGTACATTTCAGCGCAATCACTGGTTCTGGTTTTCGCACTCTTAGCGAAGGTCAAGCAGTGACTTTCAGCATCAAGCAAGGTCAAAAAGGCCCTGAAGCTGAGAACGTAGAAGTAGCATAATTTATTATGTGAACCTAAGTTCATCGTGGTGAAGCACTAACCTGTTTCACCATAATTCATATATCTCTAAAGCTTTTCTATCCCTTTGTAATTTCCCTCATATATTAATACTATCACCTAGTTTTAAACTTCTACTCATTTGTTTGATTACAAACTCTTATGTTTTAAGTATTTTATTGGCCAATAATTGCACATTAGTTATTTAACCTTATGGCTAATCTAACAGCCTCATACGGATTTAGTTATTGCTGAGGAAATACATATTTAAGGTTGAGATTCGTACTTGGGAAAATACAAAAAAAGGCCTGAGTGTTTATGCTACAAGGGAGAAAAAACACAGGTGTTAATAAAAATGATTTTTTGTAATCGGTTTCCCCTCCTTTGTATTGCTTTTTAGATAATCGGCACGTCCTTATTACTATGT
>NZ_BADU01000143.1:0-490 GCF_000239875.1 Pseudoalteromonas sp. BSi20311
TTTTTTTATGTTTAATTTTTAAATGTTAAACCAATTCGTTCAGATAGGGCCTACTTTTATAAATTACTATTAAGCCACTTGATCGGTTATATCTGCAATTTGAATCAGTTTACGATTGAGGATCTTTTTAGTACAGCAACAACACTTACCGCATTGGCTGCCCACTTTAAGCTCTTTAGTTAGCTCGCGCATGGTAGTAGCACCATCGTCGATGGTTTGCTCAATTTTTTTATCGGTCACACCGTGACAAAGACAAACATACATGAATACAAACAACTCTCAATTTCATTTAGTAGGTTTATATTAATCTAAACGAAAATAGTTATCAATTGGTTTTTTATAAAATTTGAATTTTTTGCATTTTTTTTTGGCCAGCGCCACTTAAGTTGAGAATTCGCGGCAGCTTGAGAATTGTTTGAATTTTATTCGAAGTATGGCACTTAAATTGAGATTTATTAACTAAAGTCTGACCTTAAATTTAAGTAGGTTC
>NZ_BADU01000142.1:0-38824 GCF_000239875.1 Pseudoalteromonas sp. BSi20311
AATTAATTAAAAATAGCTGTTAAAAAACGTAAAAAGGGGCACAAAGCCCCTTTAAAATTATTAAACCATTAAAAACTAGTTTTTGTAGTAATCTGCTATTTCAATAAATTCCGCTGTTAATTTTGTAGTATTCACCAAAGGCACATCTCCTTGTTTAAATTCGGGCTTAAAAATAGCTCTCAGGGCGCCACTACCATCAACAAGTGCAACCGATGCACTATGATCCACCGCATAGTCAGATTCATCACTATCACTAATTGCATAAATTAATCCCAGCTCTCGTACAAATGGAAATAAGTCTTTATGCTCCCCAGATACAGCTAAAAATTTAGGGTTAAAATAATCTATGTACTCTTTACGCTTTTGAGCAATATCTCGTTTAGGATCAACAGATATAAACCACACCTGCAGTGGATAATCAGCTTGTAAGTTTTTATAGACATTGTTGAGCTTAGCAAGCGTCATTGGACAAATGTCAGGGCAGCTTGTGTAGCCTAAAAACACTAAGTTCCATTGATCTAAAAACTGCTTTTTGGTTACTAACTCCCCCTGTTGATCATTCAGCGAGAAATCAGATAACGGTTTTGCAGTTTCGTACACTAATGCATCAAGATCTTGTAAACTTTTTTTATCATCACATGCCGATAAAAAAAGCACCGAAAAAACAATTAACCCACACCATAACTGCTTCATATAACTAGCCATTTATCTATAAATAAGATAACAAAGAGTATCATTAAATGAACAATCGAAAAACGAAATAAATCCATTGCGGTGTCTTCTTTGGCGGCAAATTTTAAGTTAATTGCTTTGTATATAAATACCACATTGAGGATACATGCCCCGCTTAAATAAATAAGCCCCGACATACCTATCAAATAAGGGAGTACGCACACTATGGCTAATAGTACTGAGTACGCGAGCACACAGGTTTTACAAAAGTCGATTCCATGGGTCACTGGTAACATGGGGATTTTAGCGCGTTCGTAATCACTTTTACGCGCGATTGCTAACGCCCAGAAGTGCGGAGGAGTCCATGTGAATATAATCATAACCAACAACCAAGGAGCGGCTGCCATTTGATTGGTTTCAGACACCCAACCAAGTAAAGGTGGCATGGCGCCAGCCAAACCACCAATCACTATATTTTGTGGCGTGGCGCGTTTTAAAAACGACGTATAAATAAATGCGTAACCAACAAGTGCAAATAATGTAAGTATGGCAGTGAGTGTATTTGCCCATAACATCAACATAATAAACCCTGCCACGCCAATAACAGCAGCAAAACTCAATGCGTGTAATTTACTTAAGCGCCCTTTGGCGACTGGGCGGTGGCGTGTACGTGCCATTTTACTATCAATTTCACTATCAACCACATGATTGATAACGGCAGCTGCCGCAGAGAGTAAACCAATCCCTAATAAACTTATGAACTGAACCCCAATGCCTCTACCAACGTCAGGGGCGAGAGCCAAGCCCACCCATGCCGTTAATACCAACATAGCCACCACTTTAAATTTACTGATTGCTAAATAATCTTGGATTAAATGATAACTTTTAGTCAATAACGATGGGCTATAAACGGGCTGCATTGCTTTTTTGTTAATTGTAAGTGCCATAACGATTCCCCTTTAGGTACGGACTTTTAGGTAATAACATAACCTAACCATAGTTAATAACAGTATGGCAGCCATTAAGTTATGCGCCAGCGCAACACTGATCGGAAAGTGAAAATATACTACAGCTAACCCCAACGCTATCTGGCAAAATAACGCTACCAATACACTCACTGTGCAGCTTTTAATTTTTTGTGAATAGGCATGGCTGTATATTCGCCACATAACGAGTGCCAACACAATACAAGTGACCAATGCCCACATACGATGCAGTAAATGAATAGACATACGCGCTTGTTGTGACAACACGCCAAACTCATAATTGCTGTGCTCTAACGGTAGCTGAAAAACACTACTGAGCGAAAACGGCTGAGCATAGCTACATAGCGGTAAACCATTACAATGTGGCGCGGCATAATTAGCCGCTAACCAGCCACCTAAGGCTATTTGTAAAATAAGTACCGTGAGCGCCACCAAGCTTAGTTTAAAGTGGGGTTTTGCACCTGCGTCCCCCCCCCGTAATTGGCTGGCTAGTCAGCCGTAAGTACAACAACGTTAATAACGCCAAAATACTAAACCCTCCGAGTAAATGCCCCATCACAATAAGCGGCTGCAGGTTCATAGTCACCGTCCACATGCCAAGCGCGGCCTGAAAAATAACAAGCAAAAGCAGTAGCATCGGTAATTTTACGGGCGTAGTCGGATACTGGCGTTTTACAAAAGCCAAAATAAACAATACTAAAATTAATACTCCGAGCGTGCCGGCAAAATAGCGATGAATCATTTCTTTCCATGCTTTTGCTGTTTCAAATATCATATCGGGGTAGCTTTGAATCGCATGCGCAATCTCGGCTTCATGTTTTGGTACGGTTAAAAAGCCATAACAACCAGGCCAATCGGGGCAACCAAGCCCTGCGTCACTTAACCGCGTATATGCGCCTAGAGCTACCACAATTAATGCGAATAAACTCGTTGCTAATACCAAATTTTTATAGTTTTTATACATAGCAGCCTCTACTTAGCTTGAACGAGAGTAATTAAGTAATTTTTTTAGATCTTTTAATAATCCCTTTTGTATCAAACGGTTTTCTTGTGGTTGAGGGTTAAATGGATATTCCAGCACAATCAGTCCCATATGGTCGATTAAATATAAACTCGCGGGTTTTAATTGTTGTTGTTCAGCAATCATATGCCAATGCGGCTTCGCTGCTTCGGGTCTCCCCATTATTGCCATATCTACTTTGTGTTGGTTTTTGCCAAGGGCAACATATAAATTATCTAAAGCAGCGAGCTGCTCCGAGCAAGGCTCTTCGCATTGTGCTGAATAATTTAAAGCAATAGTCCATTGTTTTGGATTATGCTGCTGCCAATTGTCTAGCTTAATTTCACGCTCTAAAAATTCGCCATGATTAGTAATTGCTGTAGGTAGCCAATCAAGTTTTAACGCGCTGTAAGCCAGCACTAAAGGGATAGCGCAGCATACAACAAAGAGCAACAGGGGTTTATTTTTCATTATCTATCCTCTTCTTGCTTGCAAAAATAGCAACTACCACACAGGCAATCGCAATTAAAAACCACTGTACTGAGTAGGCATAATGTTTTTCTGGACTCATCACAACAGCTTCATAATGGGGGGCCGCAATCTCATCTTCACCGCCTTGGCGATAGGCCATATAATCCACTAAAGGTCGCTGGGATTGGCTACTGAGAGCTTGCAGATCAATGATTTGAATTCGTTTAGCTAAATCTGATTGAGTATTACTATTAGCTAAGGTAAAGCCACTTAAGTTATCTTCTTTAATTTGTGCCGTTAACGAAAATTTACCACTAGGTATTGTCACGTTTGGTAGGATTTCTCTTGAACTGCCTGCTTTTACCCAGCCTAAATTAACTAATAAAAAGCGCGAATCATCAGGTAATTTTAATAATGCCAGTAAGTCGTAACCAACCTGACCATTATAAATTTGGTTATCGAGCAGCCAATAATTATTGGTATCAAAATAACCACTCAACGAAACTAATACCCCGGTTTTATTCCACTCTTTTGGCAGTTGTTGCAACTGTGCCCAGCTCATAACCCCTTGCTGTTGTATATTTTCAATGGCATTAAGCTGCTGTTGCTTTTGATCTGCGCGCTGTAATTGCCAAAACCCTAAACGCACGCAAACTAATACCACAATAACAACCAGGCAAACTGTGATTATTGAGCTAAGCTTTTGTTTGTTAAATACAACTAACTGCATAAGGGTAAATCCAGTGATTATTAAAATTATTATTGTTCTACTGTTATTATTTATATTGTTTAATTTATTTCGTGCTTTATTTATTATGGTGTCGGGAAAAACCAATGGACGCCCCATGTCTCACTTTTTAGGGCGTCGAGTGTTATTTTCTGTTGTGGTATTACTGATGGTAATTGCCGCACTAAAGCTAGGTTTAATTACGGCAAATCAATCACCTTTGCCCACTACAGTACATATACAAAAACAAACAAACATAGCCAAACAACATCAACAAAATGCCAGTACCACGCCGCAGCTTGAAACGCGAAGTGCTTATTTTTTGTAAAGTGGCCTTTTAAAATCCGTAGGAAAACGATTAATAAAATAATGGTACCTAAGGTGACATGCATACCGTGAAAACCGGTTAACAAAAAGAAGGTATTACCGTAAATTCCTGCATCAAGGGTTAAATTAAGGTCGTTATAAGCATAAATATATTCTTCTACTTGGAGTCCTAAAAAACATACTCCCAATAAAATAGTTACGCCTAAAAACACCTTAAGTGGCGTGCGCTTGTTATTTTCCATCGCCACATGAGCAAAATGCAGAGTCACTGACGAGGCTAATAAAATAAGGGTATTTATCAGTGGTAACCCTTGCCAGCCGATTGCTTGCGTCGTGGTGCCTCCAGGGGTATTTAACAACGGCCACACAGCCTCAAAGGTAGGCCATAACACTTCGTTAGTCATGGCGTTGTTATCGGCGCCTCCAAGCCAAGGTACAGAGAACATGCGAGCATAAAAAAGGGCGCCAAAAAAGGCCATAAAAAACATGACTTCTGAAAAAATAAACCAGCTCATACCTTGCCTGAATGAACGATCCATTTGGGCAGAATATAAACCTTGATGCGACTCTTCAATCACATTTTTAAACCAGCTAAACAGCATATAAAGCAATACGGCAATACCCACATACAGTATGTAAATACCGCTGCCTCCCTCTTTACCCATATCCATAACTGTTAAGGCTGCCCCTACCGCGATAAAAAATAGCGCCACTGCGCCAACTATTGGCCATGGGCTTTGATCAGGTACATAATAATGTTCATATTTTTGATTCATTTCATTTGCTCCTAGTTTTTCACTAGTTTTATAAGCTAGTTATTACTGGCTACTAACTTCTCGCTAATATCAAATACGGTATAAGACAGAGTTAACTCCTCCACATCACTGGGTAACTCAGTATCAACATAAAAAAGTAATTTAAACTCTAACTCCTCGCCAGCCTTCAAAGGTTGCTGGTCAAAGCAAAAACACGCTATTTTGTGTAAATATTTAGCTGCTTTACCCGGTGCTACCGAGGGGATAGCCTGCATCACTTTGTCTTCATTACTGTTGTTTTTAGCGCTAAACATAACCTCACGCATGGCCCCTGGTTTTACATCTACACTGTATTCTTTAGATTTAACCTCAAAAGGCGCACCACTTTGGGCATGCGTGGTAAAACTAACGCTGACTTCTCTATTCTCAGTAATCAAGGTACTTTGCTGTGCTTGCTCTAACGAGGGCTTACCATTAAGCCCCGTTATATCGCAAAACACGTCATATAAAGGCACCATGGCAAATGCAAAAGCAAACATTGCAATGCAAATAACCACCAGCTTTTTTAATAACGGTAGATGACTCATTATTTAATATCCGGCGGCGTTGAGAACGTATGGTAAGGCGCTGGTGAATCAACTTCCCATTCAAGCCCTTCAGCTCCATCCCAAACTTTTGCAGGCACTTTATCGCCCCCTTTTGCACATTTATACACAACGACAACAAACAGTAATTGCGATAAACCAAAGGCAAACCCACCTATACTAATAATGGCGTTAAAGTCAGCAAACTGCAGTGCATAATCTGGAATTCGACGTGGCATACCGGCTAATCCCACAAAATGCATTGGGAAAAACAGCACATTTACACTTACCAAAGACAACCAAAAATGCCATTTTGCCAAGGTAATATTGAACATATTTCCGGTCCATTTTGGCAGCCAATAATAAGCCCCTGCCATAATAGAAAATACCGCGCCCGTTACGAGTACATAATGAAAGTGTGCAACCACAAAGTAAGTATCGTGGTATTGAAAATCAGCAGGCGTAATAGCCAGCATCAATCCCGAAAAACCACCTAAAGTAAACAGCACAATAAATGCGATACTAAACAGCATGGGCACTTCAAAGCTAATAGAGCCACGCCACATAGTTGCTACCCAGTTAAAGACTTTTACGCCGGTAGGTACCGATATCAACATAGTCGCGTACATAAAAAACAACTCACCCGCCACGGGCATACCAGTGGTAAACATATGATGTGCCCACACGATAAAGCTCAACAAGGCAATCGAGGAAGTGGCGTACACCATAGAGGCGTAACCAAATAGTTTTTTACGTGAAAAAGTAGGAACAATCGTAGAGATAATGCCAAAGGCAGGCAAAATCATAATATAAACTTCAGGATGACCAAAAAACCAAAATATATGCTGGAACATTACCGGATCGCCACCACCAGCGGCGTCAAAGAAGCTGGTCGCGAAGTATTTATCAGTGAGTACCATAGTAACTGCACCAGCAAGTACCGGCATTACTGCAATAAGTAAAAAAGCCGTGATCAGCCATGTCCACACAAATAACGGTAGCTTCATCCACGTCATTCCAGGGGCGCGCATATTCACTATGGTTACCACCACATTAATGGCTCCCATAATCGAACTAATACCCATAATATGCACCGCAAACACAAACATTGCTGTGTTGTCGTTACTATAAGTGGTGGAAAGCGGGGCGTAAAAGGTCCAACCAAATGCAGGGCCGCCACCAGGCATAAACAGTGACGCTAGCAGGATTAAGAACGCAAACGGTAAAATCCAAAAACTCCAGTTGTTCATTCTCGGTAATGCCATATCTGGCGCACCAATCATTAGCGGGATCATCCAGTTTGCCAATCCAGTAAATGCAGGCATTACGGCACCAAATACCATGATCAGTCCATGCACTGTGGTCATTTGGTTAAAAAAGTGAGGATCGACCAACTGTAAACCCGGCTGAAATAGCTCTGCACGGATCACCATGGCCATTGCTCCACCAATTAAAAACATGGTGAGTGAAAAAATTAAATATAAGCTGCCTATGTCTTTATGGTTGGTTGTAAATAACCAGCGTTTAAAGCCAGTAGCGGGTTGATGGGCATGATGAGCCTCATTGGTATTAGGTTGTTCTGCAATGCTACTCATTATTTAGCCTCCCCACCAGCATCCAGTGCCGCTTGTATTTCGCTTGGTTGAATTACCTCTCCGGTGTCATTACCCCATGCGTTGCGTTTATAAGTAATAACGGCTGCTATCTGCTTAATAGATAATTGCTTGGCAAAAGACTGCATCGCTGTACCAGGCTTACCATAAAGTAAAATATCGATGTGACCTTTAATATCACCTACCACTATTGGACTGCCTTTAAGTGCAGGAAAAACCCCTGGCAGGCCTAAACCTGTAGGCTGGTGACACGCAGCACAGCTCGCCATATAAACTTGCTCACCCAGTGCCATTAACTCTTCTTTTGGTACTACTTGGTCAAGTAGCGCCGCACTTTCGGCGGCCGCTTTTTGTTTAGCTTGTTTAGCTTCTGCCAACCACGATTTGAAGTCTTCTTCTGTTTTTGCTTCTACCACAACAGGCATAAAGCCATGATCTTTACCACACAGCTCTGCACACTGCCCGCGGTAAGTACCTACTTCATTAATATTGGTCCATGTTTCATTGATAAACCCAGGATTTGCATCTTTTTTAACAGCAAAATCAGGTACCCACCATGAGTGAATCACATCATC
Organism: Pseudoalteromonas sp. BSi20311; assembly: GCF_000239875.1. NCBI lineage: Bacteria > Pseudomonadati > Pseudomonadota > Gammaproteobacteria > Alteromonadales > Pseudoalteromonadaceae > Pseudoalteromonas > Pseudoalteromonas sp. BSi20311. The sequence continues at coordinate 7,711 of NZ_BADU01000142.1, forward strand.
TGAGGTCATTAAAAAACGTACTTTTTGATTAATCGGTAGCACCAGCGGCTTATCTACTTCAAGTAAATAGTTCGGGTTTTTATCGGCAAGATTAGTTATTTCATTTTGAGGAGTCGCTAACATTGAATAAAACTCAACATCCTCCCCCATATATTCGTAATGCCATTTCCATTGTGAGCCAGTAATTTTTATGGTGATATCAGCTTTGCTGGCATCCTCCATGGCAATTAGGGTTTTAGTCGCAGGAATGGCCATAACAATTAAGATGACAAAAGGAATGGCAGTCCAGAGTATTTCTACTTTGGTGCTTTCATGAAACTGGGCAGGGACAGCCCCTTTAGATTTGCGATGATGAATGAGTGCCCAAAACATAATGGCAAACACGATCACCCCAATCACACAACATATTAAAAATATAGTCATGTGTAGTTGGTATACATTATTACTTATATCAGTTACGCCTTTACGCATATTATATTGGCTATTAGCAAGCACATTTTGCGAAAAAACTAACAATATAAGCCACAAGGAAGAACTCAGCTTACCCATGTGACGGCTCCTTTGATGCTATTGCTGACGCAAAGCGAAGGGACATACTACTTAAACGCCCATTCGTTATTTTTATTTTTTATAAGGGTGCTGGAGTTATTAAATGTGTGTGCTCAAAACGACTACGCTGTGAGTTATTTTTATTCCAGCTCTTTAATAACTAGTTAAAAAATAAACAATAAGCAAGGTGAGTATGAAAAATAAACAAGGGGTTACTTAAAAAAGTGCAGCAAAAAAGTAGTCACTAATGAGTTAGTTAACCTAAGAGTCAGGGGTGGTAAGGGGTAGCTTGAATAACAGCGGAAAAAATATAAAATTTTATGATTTAAAAATAATTAGGATAAATTTATTTATATATAAGTATTTAGCGATGTTATTTACAATAACAAAAGCGATTAACAAGCAGCACCATAAAAAATAATACAAGTAAAATCAGCGCCTAATTAATATTAAGCGCTAAGTTATGCTTAACTATCACATCCAATCAGCGTTACGAATAACACCTACCGCTAAGCCTTCAATATTGAAAGATTCATTTTCCAAGTCGACTTCAATGGCCGAAAACTCGTCATTTTCAGCATGCAGTAATACTTTTCTGCCGGCTTTTTCTAGGCGTTTAACCGTAACATCATCATCCACTCGAGCAACAATAACCTGACCATTTTCAGCCACTTGAGTTTTATGTACAGCGAGTAAGTCGCCATCCATAATACCAATATCTTTCATACTCATGCCGTTAACACGCAGTAAAAAATCGGCCGCAGGTTTAAACATTAAAGGGTCAATTTTACAGTGGCTTTCAACATGCTGTTGCGCCAATATTGGCTCACCCGCAGCAACCCGACCAATTAAAGGCAAGCCTAATTGCTCTGGCTCTTCTTCTTCAACAAGCTGAATGCCGCGACTCGCACCCGGCTTCATTTTAATTACACCTTTTTTAGCCAGTGCTTTTAAGTGTTCTTCTGCAGCATTTGCACTTTTAAAACCCAGTGTTTGTGCAATTTCGGCACGTGTAGGAGGCATACCAGTGTCTTTAATAAACACTTTGATAAGTTCGAGTATTTGCGCTTGGCGTTTTGTTAATGGTCGCATACAACTGGTTTTCCATACAGTACAATTAACTGTGAGTATATACAGTTATTTAAAAATCGCAAATATAAATTAATACCTTATAAGTCATGATGGCTAAACAATAAGATGCTTTAAAACCGCAATAATAAATGTAATTATTAGCAGCGCATTATCATATTAATTCTCAATTACTTATCCAAGGAGCTAGCATGAGTATTTGGCACCAACCAATTACATTAGAGTTTTGTAAGCAATTAGATCAAGGGATCACTGGCCAAGGCACGCTCATGAAGACCATGGGAATTGAAATCAGTGAAATTGGTGATGACTACTTAGTCGCCACTATGCCAGCCATACCTGAGCACCATAATCCAATGGGTATAGTGCATGGTGGTGCCAATGTCGTGCTTGCTGAAACAGTAGCAAGTTATGCCGCTAACTTTGTGGTTGATTTCAGTCGATTTTATTGTGTTGGGCAAGAGATCAGCGCAAGCCACTTAAAAGCGTCACGCAACGGCACATTAACCGCTACCGCAAGGGCTTATCATATAGGTAAACGCAGCTCGGTTTGGGATATTAAAATAACCAATAGCCGCAATGAGCTTTGCTGCGTATCAAGAATGACCGCAGCCGTAGTCGAGCGAAAAGGTTAAATTACTTTTCCAGAGGGTAAATAGTAACTTCTATGCCTGCGCCAATTGCAGATATGCGTAACAAGGTATCTGCATGCAAGGCCTGATTGAAACATTTTGGCGACGTACCCGACTCAAACCCCATATCAAACGTTCTGCGAGAACAGCTTAACCATTGCTTTAATGCATTGCGTGAACACGACTCGATTAACTCACACAAATGATTAATTGCTTTATCGGGTGTGGTTATTTCACCAGCTACTTCGATGCGTGCCAGTTGGCGGTATTCGTCTTTATCATAATGTAAAATGGTTGCGACCTTTTTTAAATCAGCAACTAATACGCTAATATCTTGCTTTGACTCAAGCTCTAGATCTACATTTAAAAATTGAATTTCCGACATACAGTTGTGTTACCCCACTTAAATTTCACCGCAAACTTTAACCTAATTTTGCATTTATACCAAATCAACAGCTTATAATTTATTTAATTCCTTTATTAAGCTGCAAGTATTAAAGTAACGGTTAATACAGCTATTAACCTAATGGCAGCTAGCTCCATTAGGTGCCTTGCACAAAAAATAATAATAATGAGTAAGCGAATGAACAAACGCATTTTTAAAACAGCCCGTAAGCTGCATAAATGGCTAGGCTACTTTTTAGTAATACAAATTTTTGCATGGCTGCTTGGCGGTTTATTTATGAGCGCCATGCCACTTGAAAAAGTACACGGTAAACACCTTGCAAACCGCCAACTAGAAAACCCTTTCAGCCAAGCCGATTACACAGCCTCACTTGATAAAATTATTGCAAATACACCACAACCCCAACAAATTAATTATAGTCACTTTTTAAATACCCCAGTAATTACGGTAACTACAGCAAGTAAAATCTATAGTTTTAATGGTGTAACCGGCAACCCACTCCCACCACCAAGCAAGGCACAAATCATCGCTAATGCCCAGGCTCACCTTTTAATTAAAGCAAACGTTATAAGCACAAAAAAGCTGGCAACCAGTTTTAGAGAAGCCGGGTTTAAAGAAAATATTTGGCAGGTTAATTTTAACGATATGCTTAGCACCAGCTTATATTTTAATGCTGATAACGGCGAGTTCATTACAGTTCGCAGTAATATTTGGCGAGTGTTTGACTTCTTTTGGATGCTACATATTATGGATTACGATGAGCGCGAGGATTTTAACAACCCGTTACTTATTAGTTTTGCTGCCAGCAGTGTGTTTTTTAGCTTTACTGGTTTTATTTTATTACTGCAAAACATCCGATTCAGAACAAGAAAACGTCAGCTATCCTGAGTTTTTAAGTGGATTCGGTTTAAAACTGATTTACCATTTAGGTTATTCACTCTAAAATCGCGGCTCCTGTAGTTCACTAAAGTGATAGGATATGCCGCATTTTATTTTTGCGTTATTGCTTTGCGTTGTCAGCTTTAATCTAAATGCTGAGCAATTTACTCGTTTTTCCAGTGCTAAAAAACACTTAATTAAAACCTTACCAACGGATGCAAAAAGTATCTATTGTGGTTGCGACATAAAACGTAAAGGCAAAAAGTTAGTACCCGATGCAACCCATTGTGGTTATGTGCCACGCAACACATTTACCCGCTCAGGTAACGTGAATCAACGCGCTCTACGAATAGAATGGGAACATATTGTACCCGCTTGGGAGTTTGGTCATCAGTTACAATGCTGGCAAAATGGTGGACGCAAAAATTGCCGTAAAGTAAGTGCAAAGTTTCGCATGATGGAAGCTGATATTAACAATTTAGCTCCCGCAATCGGTGAAATTAACGCTGATCGTTCAAACTATCGCTTTGGCATGTTAGCCCAAAATACTAATCAATATGGTCGCTGTGAGGTTAAGGTTAATTTTAAACAACGCGTTATTGAACCGCCGGTTTATGCACGTAAACGTATTGCCGATGCATACGCTTACATGCAAAAAACTTATGGTTTAAAAATATCAAATAAACAACAAAAGCTGTTTAATGCGTGGCAACAACAAGCTTATGCCGCAAACACCGACAGTAAAAAGCTGTAAACTTATGTTTATAATGCTTGGTGTGGTCCAAATATTTCGTAATGAATATTCGAGCTCTGTACACCTAAGTCAAGTAGTTGGCCTTTTACATAAGCCATGAACGAAGCTGGTCCACACAAATAAAATACACCCTCACTAATAGGCAGTGATGCCTCAAGCACAGATAAATCCATAAGCCCTGTGTAATCACATCCCCCACCACCTTGATTAAACCAGGTTAAGGTTTTTAGTTGTGGATACATAGCCGTTTGCTGAGCTAGGTAGTCTTTAAATGAATACTCAAGGCTATTTTCACACGCGTGTAAGTAACTAATCGCTTGATTAGTATTGTCGCTCAATAGCGTTTGCAGCATAGCCATCATTGGGGTTTGGCCAACACCTGCAGAAATAAGCACAACGGGGCTTGTTGCATCTTTCAAAAAGAAATCACCTGCTGGTGGGTATAGCTCTACTCGTGCGCCCTGCTCTAGTGAGTGTAAATAGTTAGACACCACGCCAGGCTGTGGTTGGCACTCTTTTTTAACGCTAATACGATAGTTTTTAGCATTGCTCTTTTGCGAAATAGAATACTGGCGGATCTCTTCATATTCTGCCCCCTCAGGCTTAACTTTAATGCCAAGATATTGTCCTGGCTTGTGGGAAATAACAGCTTTACCGTCTACAGGTGTGAGGATAAAGCTGGTTACAAATTCAGACTCAACATGTTTATGAGTAATTTCAAACTTCCGTGTACCTACCCAGCCACCCTGATTATTTTTACTGTGTGCATACAACGCTGCTTCTTCGGTAATACAAATATCAGCCAATAGGTTATAAGCTTCTCGCCATGCGTATTCAACATCAGCTGTAAACTGATCAGGAATAAGCTCTTTAAGTGTGCCGATCAAATGCGCCCCTACAATAGGGTAATGCTCGGGTAAAATATTCAAGCTGGTATGCTTATGGTTAATTCTTGCTAATGCCTCTTTTAACACGGCTAAATTATCAATATTTTGCGCATATGCAGCCAAGGCATTAAATAATGCAAATTGCTGACGACCCGTTTCTTGATTAGTCATATTAAAAATATGTTTAAGTTCCGGGTTATGGCTAAACATGCGCTTATAAAAATGATCGGTGACGACTGTGCCCGCTTCTGCAAGCAATGGAACTGTACTTTTTACAATCTTAATAGTTTTTTCAGATAACATTTTGGTTTCCTATGGGTGAACTAACCACGACGCCCATCAACACGACGCCGCGTTAATATAGGTGTGCAGTGAATTAAAAATAATAAAAAAGCCAGTAACCAAAGCACAGCGCTAAGCTGCCAAGCTAGGTGTGGCCCAATAAAAGGCGGGAGAAAAGCACGAATAATTGCAGCACTAAACACCAATGCAAACGCAAGGTTCATAAAACGCGGAATAGTAAGTGAGCGACCGGTATGTCCTAGTGATACCCGTGTCATCATGGCTAAAATCATCATGCCGATACCACCAATAGTGATAAAATGCAGAGCGTCTTTAAACAGTATTGCACTGCTATAAAAACTGATTGCCACTAACATTAAACCTATACCTAAGGCTAAATACGCAAAGTGTAACGACCATAATAATGGGACTTTTAGGACTTGCTTGTTCCACCAGCAAACACCGCGAACTAAATGCAAAAACGCTGCACTCATCACAGCTAGTGCCGGGTTAATTACAGTAAAAAATAATTTGCTAATAAAAAATAATGCTATCGCCAATACCGATAAGTATAAAATAGCTTTATCTATGTTTGGTGTGCGTACCTGCTTAGATAAGCCCAGCCCTTTGGCAGTAAAAAAGGGTAATACACGCCCAGCTACAACCCCCACCAACAAGCTTATAACCAGTACTGCGGTATCAACCATTGCAAGCGCTAGCTGCGTTTGATTTTTTAGCACTAGTATTAAATACAACATATTGAGCGTACATAAAAATGAAAGAATAAATAAAAACAAGTAATTGCGTTTACTGCTCGCTTTTATCAACATGCTGGCTAACACTATGATTACCGAGAGCCACCAAACAACTTGTAAAATCAGTACCGCATAAACATTAAACTGAGCAATGCTAGGCACAACTACAAAAAAACTAAGCCGTGCACTAAGCCATACTAGGCTAAGCCACATCAATGGTTTACCGTTAATACTTGCAACACCGGTCCATGTTTGTGCTGCAGTAAGTAAAAAGCCAGCCACAACCACGCCCGCAAAACCAAATAACATTTCATGTGCATGCCACAAATTAGCAGGCATAACTAAATACCACTGTGCATCGCCACTTAAAATAAGTAACCAATAACCCACAGACAAACACGCTAGTGATCCACCAGCTAAAAAAAAGGGTCTAAATGCCAACATCCATAATGACCATTGTGATACCTGATGAAATGCGACCTGCGCTGGCATAGGTTCGGCTAAGTTTATGGGCTTCATTAGCGCACCTCCTGCCCCAGCCCATGCTGCGCCACACAGCGCAGTACGTAACTCACTTTGACAATAGCCGCGAGGACAATCGTGCTAATGTGTGCAAAAATTTGTACCGGTATCGAAAAATAGCCTGCATAGGGATAACTTATTAACAGCGTAATCAACACCCCAAATACGCTAATACATAGCACCTTATTTGCATGAGATAGCAAACGGTAATACAGAGAATTAGACTCCACTGAATAATTAACCTGCTCTAAGAAAGTACTGCCCATAACAACCCCAATAACTGCTTTCGTTATTTTGTCATTACACAGACCATACCAATTAATTAAACACTTTAAATTCAATGCATTATTTAATTTCACTTTACAAAAAGAGTCTTTATGACCTACTATAAAGGCCAACAAAATACACTAATAGGTCATTTTGACATGAACCAACAACTCAACCTGACTCAAGTTGCCTTGGAGCTTGCACAAAGCACCTTACATGCGCACAGTTTCGAGCAACTTTTAGCCACGGTTGAACGTGTTATTCCAAGTGATGCTAGCGCCTTGTTAATTCGCCAAGGCGAGCAATTAAAGCCTTTAGCGATTAAAGGTTTAATGCCTGATAGCTTAGGCAGGCGTTTTAATATTGCAGAGCATCCTCGTCTTGATGCTATTTGTAATCACCGCTTGGCACTGCAATTTGCACATGACTGCCCGCTTCCAGACCCATATGACGGCTTACTACTAGCTAAAACCGGTGATATTCCAGTGCATGCCTGCTTAGGTTTACCGCTTTACGATAAAGATTCGCTGCTTGGTATTCTGACCTTTGATAGCCTAAACGCTGATGCGTTTGACGGCATTACCGCTGATACACTCAACACCTTACAAACCTTGTGCAGTGCGCACTTTAAAACCGCCCTAGAGCTTGCCCATTACAAACAACATGCGCAGCACTCAAGTGAATTAGTACAAGCGTTAAACCGTGAGGCACTTAAACGTGATGGTGGTGAAATTATTGGCCAAAGCCCAGTAATACAAACGCTTAAAAATGAGATAAAACTAGTTGCGGCATCAAACTTTAGTGTCCTTATTTTAGGTGATACTGGGGTTGGCAAAGAATTGGTGGCGCGTAATATTCACTTGCATTCAGCACGTAAAGCTCAGCCATTAATTCATTTAAACTGTGCGTCTCTGCCTGAAAACCTCGCCGAAAGTGAATTTTTTGGCCATGCAAAAGGCGCCTTTACGGGTGCGCAAAATGCTCGCCAAGGTAAGTTTCAATTAGCCGATGGCGGTACCTTATTTTTGGATGAAATAGGCGAGCTACCACTGGCAATGCAAAGTAAATTACTACGGGTACTGCAAAGTGGCGAAGTACAAACCGTTGGTGAAGATGAACTTAAATATGTTGATGTTCGAGTGATTGCAGCCACTAACCGTGACTTAAAACACGAAGTTGAACAGGGACGATTTCGCGCCGACTTATACCACCGCCTAAGTGTGTACCCGCTGAGTGTGGCGCCGTTAAAAGCCCGTGATGAAGATGTTATTTTATTAGCCGGTTATTTTTTGGAAAAAACAGCTCGAAAGCTTGCCATTAAACAGTTAAAACTCAGCATTGAAACGCAATTACTGCTTAAAAAATATGACTGGCCTGGCAATGTAAGAGAGCTGGAACATGTTATTAATCGCGCCGCATTAAAAGCTAAACAGTATCAATGGCAACAACCAATTATTACTATTGAGCCAGAGCATTGTGAGCTAAATTTAAGCGCTATTAATACTTTTGCACTTGAACACTCAAACCAGCTTGCAACCACACCTTTGGCAAACAACATTTCGTTAAAGCAAGCCACCGATACTTACACTCAGCAACTTATTATACAGCAACTTCAACAGCATAATTATAACTGGGCAAGCACAGCCCGTAGTTTGCAGGTCGACCGCGCTAACTTAACGCGGCTAGCCAAGCGCTTAGGTATTTCAGTTAAAAAATCAATCTAATACTTAACTTAATTTACGCTGCTTAAAATAAGTTTTTAATAACTGACTAAACGCTTGCACTTTCGCAGTACGATGCACTAAATGATGCGTCACTAACCATAAGTCAGTAGGCCAACTTAGTTCGTTAGGTAATACAGGGACTAAATCAGGGTATTGCGCTGCGACATCATGTTGTAATCCGCCAATCCCTAGCCCCTTAACGATGGCGCGAGTAGCCTCTGAGGTTTCTGATACTCTAAGTTTAACTTGCGACGAGGGAATATTTTCATCAACCCACGAAAAATAAGGCACCTTGCCATTATACCCAGCCACACCCGATACAAAATTATGCACCGAGAGTTGTGCTAACGTTTGTGGCAAGCCATAACGACTAATGTAATGTTTTGAGGCATAAAATCCTGACGAGAGTGCCGCCAAGTGCTGCGCAATATAATCACCTTCATCCGGTCTAGGGCCTGCTCTTACAGCGATATGTGCTTGGCCATGGTCTAAGCGCAAACGCTTTTGATCCATAATCACTTGTAATTGCACTTGCGGATGCAAGGTTTGAAACTGCTCGCATACCTCACTTAATACATCTATAAAACCACTCACAGTGGTGAGTAACAAACTACCTTGTAAGGTACTATCTGCTGCAATTATATCACTGTGTAAACGCTCTAGCTCACCGTTAATTGCTTGTGCTGTGGTAAATAACTTAGCGCCAATCTCTGTGACTTTGTAGCCACGAGCATGGCGGTGGAATAATCGCGCATTTAAGCTTTTTTCTAAGTTATTAATTCGTCTGAGCACCGTGCTATGATGCACATCTAGCACTTCGGCTGCTGCAGTTAAAGTACCTAACCGCGCAACCTCAAAAGCAACCTTAAGATCTTGCCAATCATCAAATTGAATTGCCATGGTAACCACTCTTCAAGCTGTGCATATATGCACATAAGTTTTGCGTTTATTTGGCTTTTCTGCAAGTAATTATTTGTTAAAGTCATACCTATAGATAATCAGCATCAGGATCAACTCATGACTAAACCAAAAATTATTGCCCTAGCAGGTAGCTTACGTAAAGACAGCTTCCATCAAAAACTTATTAATGAAGCTGCACGTTTTGCACTAGAAAGTGGCGCTGAAGTGGAAGTGATTAAACTAGCAGACTTAGCCATACCTATGTTTGATGAAGATCTCGAGGCACAAGGCACACCTGCCGGCGTACAACAATTAAAAGACAAACTACGCACAGCCGATGGTATTTTATTGGCTAGCCCAGAATATAATGGCTCTATTACTGCGGTGTTAAAAAATGCCATTGATTGGGCATCGCGAACCGAACAAGGCGCAGAGCCAGCATTTGCAAATAAGGTAACCGCGTTATATGCAGCGTCACCAGGTGGGCTTGGCGGCTTACGTGGTTTAAATCATGTGCGTGATATTTTATCAGGCATTGGCAGCTTAGTATTAGCTAACCAACTGGCAGTACCGGCTATTCATACTTTATTAGACGAAAACGGCCGTATTAACGACCCCGCTACCGCTGAAAAAGTGGCCGGCCTTGCACAGCAGTTGGTTAGCGTAGCAAGTAAGCTAAAATAAGCAGTGGCTATAACTTTGTTGCTGCAAGCTTTGCAGCAATAAAGTCTTCATGGGTAACATACAACAAGTTTGCAACGCGACGAATAACGTATTCTTCTTGTGGATCAAGTTCACCGTCTGCGTACGCTAAGCGCCAAAGCAGTTCAACTATTTCAATGCGCTGCTTTGCACTGCATTGATTATTAATTTGCTTTGAAAATTGAAAATAATCAATGGCATCATCTAAACTTGAGCTTGCTTGTTCGGTTAACTCATCAACTGCTTCATCAGTTAAATCAAAATATTTTTTTAATGTCAGACTTAGCGTATGTTGTTCATCTGCCTGTAAGTCGTTATCCGCTCGCATAACCTCAATTAATAACGCGGCAACCGCTGTTTTTAAATCATGTTGTTCAATATCATAATCTTGCTGATCAATACTCGAAAAAAGCTGTTTAATTTGTTTGAACATCACATTTCCCCTTTTTGGGTGTTAGACTTATATCATAACGGGTGTAATTGATATGCTGATCACACTACCCAATATCAAGATGGAGTTAAAGGTTTATGAGCAGAAAAGCCAATCATTATCTATATGGAAGTATTAGCTGGATGTTATTAACAGCATGTTTGAATGTGTCGGCAGAGCAAGCTGAAATGCAGCGACTATATGACTTTGATGAAAAGGTGCATTACAAACAAACGCAAATAGACACTAACAACTATCACCTAGAAATACAGTCTGACGACTACTCGCACTTTAAAAACCAAAGTGTGTTTTTATTGCGCCACGCAAACCGTTTATGTCGCGATAACCCTTTCATGTTAAAGGTAACTGAAGGCGTGCAAGAGTATGAGCGCTTTCCAACTAAACCACGCGCTTATCAGCCACCACTGAGTGTATTTGTGCAGTGTGAAATGCCTGCAGAAAAAACCTCAAAGAAATAACACCTCGTTATGCTTCCATAAAACCACTGAGCGTTAAAACAGCCAGTGGTTTTAATATAAAAAAAGATTAGTTAACACCATATCCCCATGGTGCAGCCGGTGGTGTGATAGGCTTAGTTAAATCAAAGTCAACGCGGAATTCGCGACCTTGGCGAATGAGTCGGTAAGTGAACTTTTCAGGGTAAATATACATTTGCCATGTATTGCCAACCGATTGTGGTATGCCTTGGCTAACAAATAACTCTTTTGAATACTGATCAGCAGGGAATGACTGCATGTTAGCAAAACCCGCATCAAGCGTATGGCCACCATACATAGTTGATACATCATCAGTACCATCTTTATGGCGGTGATCGTGCTTTAGGCTCAACCCACTGCCTGTTTTTGTGATGATCCACGTACGTGAGGCATCATCACCCACATGAAACGGCACTTGTAGCTCACGTTCATTACACTTACGCACATGCATAACTAATTTTTTATCGGCAAATGAACTCGGCCCTGTGGCATTATCAACCGTTACTTTACCTTCAAAAGCTTTACCACAATGGGCAGCAATATTATCAAAAAAGCCATCATGGCTTGGAATTGATACTAAAGGCGCTGGGCGTGCTATTGCAGCGGTTGATGCAAGCATTAATGCTGCAGCTGTTAATAATTTCATAATGTATCCCTAAACATGTAAAAAATTAGCTTAGCGTTTAAACAAACACAAAGACAGTAATCACGATGAACAGCATCTGACAGCAATAAAAAAACGCGGCTTATGCCGCGTTTCATTATTTAATAACTTTTAAGCCACTATTGCCAAGGACGCTCAGCGGCAAGTTTTGCTTCAAACGCATCTATTTGCGGATTCAGGGTCTCGGTTACACCGATAAAGTCTAAGCCACTTAATAAACGCTCTTTCACGTCTTTGCGAATATCAAAGCTGATTGGCGCAAATTTATTGCTGCGCAATTGCTGGTTTTCTAAATCCACATCAATGTGAATATCGTCATGCTGCTCACTTAACACAAATAAGTCTTCTAATATTTGCGCTGGCAATGCAATAGCAAGCATTTGGTTATTACCACAGTTATTAAAGAAAATATCAGCAAAGCTTTCAGCCAAAATCACTTCAAAACCATATTGTTTAAGCGCCCATGGTGCGTGCTCACGTGATGAACCACAACCAAAATTATCGCGCGTTAATAATATTTGCGCACCTTGGTAACAAGGACGATTTAAAATAAATTCAGGGTTTGCCTCGCCATTATCTAAATAACGCCAATCGTAAAATAGCGCAGCATCAAAACCATCACGGCTGGTTGAAGTTAAAAACTGCTTTGGAATAATTTGGTCGGTATCGACATTGTTTTTATCAAGTGGGGCCATTAAGCCACTAAAATAAATGCTCATTAGGCTTCTCCTCTAATATCAACAAAGTGGCCATGTATTGCTGCCGCTGCCGCCATTGCAGGGCTCACTAAGTGTGTACGCCCACCTCGACCTTGGCGTCCTTCAAAGTTACGGTTAGATGTAGATGCACAGCGCTTACCTGCACCTAAGCGATCGTCATTCATTGCTAAACACATAGAACAACCCGGCTCACGCCATTCAAATCCTGCAGCTTTAAATATGTCGGCAAGGCCTTCGTCTTCTGCTTGTTGTTTAACCAAACCTGAGCCAGGAACAATTAATGCTTCAATACCTGCAACCACTTGCTTGCCTTCAACAATTTTTGCAGCGGCGCGTAAATCTTCAATGCGGCTGTTGGTGCATGAGCCAATAAATACTGTGTCTACTTTGGCAGTTGATAACTTATCGCCCGCTTTTAAACCCATGTATTTAAGTGCACTACGAATGGCATCAGCTTTAATTAAATCAGTTTCTTTGTCTGGATCTGGAATACATTCGTCAACGCCAATCACTTGCTCTGGGTTAGTCCCCCAGGTGATTTGTGGTTGAATATTAGCAGCATCTAGCTCTACCTCTAAGTCAAAGGTTGCGCCCTCATCTGTTTTTAAGGTTTCCCAGTAGGCAACTGCAGCGTCAAAGTCAGCGCCTTTTGGTGCAAATGGGCGCCCTTTTAAGTAGTCATACGTTACCTTGTCTGGGGCAATTAAACCGGCCTTGGCACCCATTTCAATACTCATATTACATAGCGTCATACGCGCTTCCATCGAAAGCGCCTCTATGCCTTCACCACAAAATTCAGCCACATAACCCGTACCACCAGCAGTGCCTAGTTTACCTATAACCGCCATAATTAAATCTTTAGCAGTTACTGTTGGGCGTAACACACCGTTAATTTGAATTTTTAACGACTTAGCCTTTTTTTGCTGTAGCGTTTGCGTAGCTAATACGTGCTCAACTTCTGAGGTTCCAATACCATGGGCAAGCGCTCCAAACGCGCCGTGGGTTGAGGTATGACTATCGCCGCATACTATGGTGGTGCCTGGCAAAGTGATCCCTTGCTCTGGGCCAATCACATGTACTATACCTTGATTTACTGAATTTAGGTCGTACAGCAAAATACCAAATTCTTTACAGTTTGCATCCAGTGCCATTAGTTGATTTTTAGAGACTTCGCTGGCTGCATCTAATGAACGGCTTTTAGTTGAAACATTATGATCCATGGTGGCAATGGTTTTTTCTGGACAGCGCACTTTACGATTTTTTTCACGTAAACCTGCAAATGCTTGTGGCGACGTCACTTCGTGTACTAAATGACGATCAATATAAAGTAAATCGGTTTGCTCGTTGATGCTGGCAACCGTGTGTGCTTGCCAAATTTTATTGTATAAAGTTTGAGCCACTTGCTAACTCCCTGATCTGATTGAGCCACAGCCTAACGGTGCTGTGGCTTTAATAATTAAATGCGTGAAACGATAGCCGCTGCAACATCGGTGGTGGTATAGCCGCCCTGCGGATAAATATCAGGCGTCCCCACACCCGCTTCAACCGCTTCTGCAACTGCTTTTTCAATGGTGCGAGCCGCTTCATCTTGTCCTAACGAATAACGTAACATTAATGCGGCACTTAAAATTTGTGCAATAGGGTTAGCGACCCCTTTTCCGGCGATATCGGGCGCTGAGCCACCCGCGGGTTCATACAAGCCAAAGCCTGATTGATTTAAGCTAGCCGAAGGTAATAGCCCCATTGAGCCGGTGATCATCGCGCATTCATCCGATAAAATGTCGCCAAATAAGTTATCGCACAGTAATACATCAAACTGGCTAGGCTGTTTAACTAGCTGCATCGCTGCATTATCTACATAAATATAATCTAAGCTCACCTCAGGAAACTCTTTACTCACTTCAGTGACTACTTCACGCCAAAGTACACTTGATGCTAAAACATTGGCTTTATCAACCGAGGTTACATGATTGCTGCGCAATTTAGCGGCCTCAAAAGCAAAACGTGCAATACGCTCAATTTCTTTACGCGAGTATGTTTGGGTGTCAAATGCGGTTTCTTCTGCCCCTTCGCCACTGCGGCCTTTCTCACCAAAATAAATACCACCCGTTAGCTCGCGCACACACAAAATATCAAACCCTTTTTCGCTAATATCAGCACGTAGTGGTGATGCAGCGCTTAATGCGGGTAACAATTGAGCAGGGCGTAAGTTACAAAACAAACCAAAGTGCTTTCGCAGTGGTAACAATGACGCGCGCTCTGGTTGGTCATTCGGTGGTAAATGCTCCCACTTAGGGCCGCCCACGGAGCCAAATAAAATAGCATCGGCGTTTTCACATGCTTTTAAGGTCGTATCAGGAAGTGCTTTGCCACATTCATCAATGGCTGCGCCACCAATAGCATGGTGTTCACGGTTCAGAGTAAAGCCAAACTTATCACTGACTGCATCAAGCACTTGCTCTGCAGCTGCCATAACTTCTGGGCCAATACCGTCGCCCGCTAATACGGCAACGCTGTAATGTGTTTTACTCATCCTGCTTTCCTTTGTTGTTTTAAATCAGACACTTTTTGTGCTCGATAAATTAAGTTATAAACGCGAACCATTGCGCGTACAGAGGCTTCGACCACATCGGCCGCAATACCGGCACCGTGGTAAGGACGACCATCATATTTAGCAATAATATTAACTTGCCCTAATGAGCTGGCGCCTTGGCCGGTGGCCTCTAAATTGTATTCAATCATTTCAACGCTCATACCAGTTAAGCGCTCAATGGCTGCGAATGAGGCTTCAACTGGACCATTACCTGTGGCCGCTTCTTGTTTTGCTTCGCCATCAATCAACAAACTTATAGTTGAACTGGCTACCGATTGAGAATTTGACGTAGAGTGAACAAACTCTAATTGATACTTTTCATCTTTGTCGCTGATTTGATTAAAGTAAATCATTGCTTCTAGGTCGTAGTCGTATACTGTGCCTTTTTGGTCAGCTAACGCAACGAAACTTTGGTATAAGCTATCCATGTCATAATCAGATTTTTGATAACCTAATTCTTCTAATCGATGCTCTATAACATGACGCCCTGAACGCGAGGTCATATTTAATTGATTACTTGGCACACCCACACTTTCAGGTGACATAATTTCATAGGTATTTTGCGCTTTTAATACCCCATCTTGGTGAATACCTGAACTATGGGCAAACGCATTTTCGCCAACAATCGCTTTATTTGGCTGTACCGGCATATTACAAATTTTTGCTACTTGGCGAGAGGCGCGGTAAATTTCTTCGCTTTTTATGTCGGTATATACGTTTAAATGGTCTTTGCGCATTTTCATAATCATCGCCACTTCTTCAAGCGAACAATTACCCGCGCGCTCCCCTATACCATTAATGGTGCATTCGATCTGGCGCGCACCGGCTTGCACTGCAGCAACAGAGTTAGCAACGGCTAAGCCTAAGTCATTATGGCAATGCACACTTAAACGGGCTTTATCAATATTTGGCACGTTGTTCATTAAATGACGGATCATCGCCGCGTATTCGTCTGGCGTTACAAACCCGACGGTATCTGGCAAGTTAATCGTGGATGCACCGGCATTAATAGCTTGTTCAACAATTTTGCATAAATCCCAGTGCGGAGTACGCCCTGCGTCTTCACATGAAAATTCCACATCATCAGTGTAATTACGGGCAAGCTTGATTGATTTAACCGCCATCGCGGTTGCATCATCTAAGCTCATACGTAGTTTATGCTCAAGGTGAAGCGGGCTGGTAGCAATAAAAGTATGAATACGGCTTTGCTGTGCAGTGCGCAGTGCTTCGCCACAGGCCTCGATATCTTTGGCAACCGAGCGAGCTAAACCACAAATAATAGGGCCTTTTACTTCAGTGGCAATACGTTGCACTGAGCGAAAGTCAGCTGGGCTCGACACCGGAAACCCCACTTCCATTACATCCACATTTAAGCGGCTAATGGTATGCGCCAGTTGAACTTTATCGTCTTCTGTTAGGCTTGCTTTTAGTGCCTGCTCACCATCACGTAAGGTGGTATCAAAAATCCATACTTTATCTTGCTGTTGCATAACTGCCCCTCAATTCCTGTATTACCCAAATTTCGATTTATCCCTGCTGCGAGATAAAAAAAACCCCGCGGTTGCGGGGTTTTTAATGTTTAGCTCAATGCAAACACACTAATCCCCGCTCACTTGCCACAGCAGTAAGAGGTTTAGGTTTAGTGTAATTAAGCGAATAGTTTGCATCTGTTTTCTTGTGTGTGTGTCCAATGAGGCTTATTTTTATCATTGCAACGCAGTTGGCGCAAGCATAAAAATACCAAACAAATAATTAAAGGGGACTTTATGGGGATTTAAAATTCAAACAAAATTGGATAACAGAATAAAATATCCAACTTAAACCTGTAGCAGGTTTAAATTAATAAGCGCTGTAAAATACAGCGCTTATTTTAACTTTTTTAATATTTATTCTTTATTTTCAGCACGTACGTAATTTGACGCGCCGCGCGTAATATAACGTAACTGCCATATAACTCGCTCAATCAGTTCATCGCGTTGCTGACCTTCAATATCAAGCGCTTCAGCGCCTGCATTAAATACCAAAGTAACCATGGCTTCTGCCTGAATATACGCATGAATAGCATCGCAGGGGGTTTCACTTTCTAAATAATGTGCGAGCTCTAAAATAAAGTGTTTCACTTCACGCGCCACTGCTGCTCTAAATGCTTTTGAGGTACCTGAACGTTCACGCAACAAAAGTCTAAACTGATTGCTTGAGTTATCAATAAACTCCATAAAAGTAACCACAGAGGTGTTGATTACACTGCCACCACTGGCTATTCGTCTGCGTGCTTGGCGCATCAGCTGGCGTAGGGTTAAACCCGCTTCATCAACCATGGTTAAGCCCAACTCGTTCATATCTTTAAAGTGACGATAAAAAGAGGTAGGCGCAATACCTGCTTCGCGTGCAACCTCACGCAAGCTTAAATTAGAAAAGCTATGATCAGCACTAAGCTGATTAAATGCAGCTTCAATTAATGCTTGTCGTGTTTTTTGTTTCTGTTGTGCTCTAACACCCGACATCAACAGCTCCCTGAGTGAGTTTGTAATAAATTTTTAATTAAAAAAATAGCTAATAGTACAGTCTAATACTTGACGGCAGCAGATTGAAATATTATTTTAGCTTACAGTTGTACGCTGAGAAATGATAAACATGAAAAAACCACCAATTATATGGACCAACGTCCTTTTCTTTAGCCTGACGTTTTTGGCTGCTATTACACTTGTACCTTGGTATGGGTTTAACTATGGCTTTACAGGCACGCAGTGGGTTGCTTTTGTAGCTTGCATGTTTTTTGCGGGATTATCGATCACCGCGGGCTACCACCGTTTATGGGCACATAAAACCTATAACGCACACCCTGCGGTTGAATTTATTTTTGCCCTTGGTGGTGCTTTTGCGCTACAAAATAGTGCGCTGCATTGGAGCAGCGATCATCGAATTCACCATGGTCAAGTTGATGACCCAGTTAAAGACCCTTATGCCGCCACTAATGGCTTTTGGTACAGTCACATTGGCTGGATGCTTCGCGACTACCAAGGCGACAGCTACGATGATTACAGCAACTGTCGTGATTTACAGCGAAATAAAATTGTTATGTGGCAGCACAAGCATTACTTAAAATTGGTAATTGCCATGAATGTTGGTTTACCGCTAGTACTCGGCTTAATGCTTGGTGATGTATGGGGCATGTTACTGTTAGCAGGCTTATTGCGTTTAGTGCTGAGTCAGCACTTTACCTTTTTTATTAACTCAGTAGCACATATTTGGGGTTCACGTCCTTACACTGAAAAAAATACCGCGAGAGACAATGGCTTTTTAGCACTGTTTACCTACGGTGAGGGTTATCATAACTTCCATCATATTTTTGCCAGCGATTACCGCAATGGCATTAAATGGTTTCATTACGACCCAACAAAATGGATGATCCGCTCACTCGCAGCCATTGGTTTAGCGAGTAAATTAAAGCGCACACCGGTTGAGCGCATTGAAAAAGCTAAAGCAGAAACCTTAATGAGTAAAACACAAGGTCGTCTTGCAAAATTGCCTTTAGCGCAAGATAAGCTTACATTATTACAACAAGAGTACGATTTGCTGCTTAAAAAGCTGCAAAATTATTGCTCATTACAAAAACAAGTGTTGGAAGCTAAAAAAAATAATATGGCAAAGCAGTGTGAAAAGTCGGCATTAATGGCACAATATCACGAGCTTGAAGCCGCCTGGGAAACACAAAAGCAGGCATGGCTAGCACTTAATGCGAGGTTATTAAAAGCCTCTTTTAGTTAAAATAGGAGTGGCTGTGGCCAAACAACCAGAAAAGAAAAAAGTACCCGTGAGCTACCAATATGATGCAATCATTATTGGCACGGGTCCTGGCGGTGAAGGGACCGCTATGAACCTCTCTAAAAGCAACAAAAAAGTAGCGGTTATTGAACGTCAAACTGCTGTTGGTGGTGGTTGTGTTCACTGGGGAACCATTCCTTCAAAGGCACTTCGTCATTCGGTTAGTCGCTACATTGAATACAAAGCAAACCCTTTGTTTAACGTAGGCGAGCGCCCAGTAAGACTTACTTTTCCTGATATTTTGCGCCATGCCAGTTCGGTAATTTCAAAGCAATCAAACTTACGCAGCAGCTTTTACGATCGTAATCGCATTCATATGTTTCAAGGCGATGCTAGCTTTGTTGATAAGCACACTATTGAAATTAGACGTAATGACGGTTCAACTGAACGCCTAACTGCACAAACTATTGTTATTGCTACCGGCTCACGACCTTATCGCCCACCAGGTGTTGATTTCACCCATTCGCGTATTTATGAAAGTGACACAATTTTAGGCCTTGAACACGACCCGCATCGCGTACTTATATACGGCGCGGGTGTAATTGGTTGTGAATACGCATCTATCTTCAAAGGGCTAGGTGCAAAGGTTGATTTAGTAAATACTCGCGATCGCCTACTTGCGTTTATGGATGCTGAAATATCTGATGCGCTTAGCTATCACTTTTGGAATAGTGGCATTGTTATTCGTCATAACGAAGAATTTGATCGCATTGAAACCCGCGATGACTGTGTTGTTATGCATTTAAAATCGGGTAAACGTGTAAAGGCTGACTGTATTTTATTTGCCAATGGCCGTACTGGTAATACTGATACATTGAATTTAGAAGCAATTGGCTTAAAAGCAGATAGCCGCGGACAAGTAAAAGTAAACGAAACCTACCAAACAGAAATAGACAACGTATATGCGGTAGGCGATGTTATTGGCTACCCAAGCCTTGCTAGTGCTGCCTTTGACCAAGGTCGAATTGCAGCAGATGCCATCGCTTGTGGTAACTGCGATGAAAAGCTGATTATTGATATCCCAGCCGGTATTTATACTATTCCTGAAATGAGTTCAGTAGGTAAAACAGAGCAGCAATTAACTGCCGCAAAAGTACCGTACGAAGTGGGACGTGCGCAATTTAAACACTTAGCACGTGCACAAATTGCAGGTACCGATGTGGGTAGTTTAAAAATATTGTTCCATACAGAAACCAAGGAAGTACTTGGGGTGCATTGCTTTGGTGAGCGTGCCTCTGAGATTGTTCACATTGGCCAAGCTATAATGGAACAAAAAAATGGTGGCAATACCATCGACTACTTTGTAAATACTACGTTTAACTACCCAACAATGGCAGAAGCTTATCGAGTTGCGGCATTAAATGGCTTAAACCGCTTGTTTAAATAAGTGCTTAAGTAAAATAGTTTGCACAAAAAAGCCCGCTAATTAGCGGGCTTTTTATTGTTAGTTCATAACTTACTTATGATATTGCGCACTTAGCTCATGCACAGCGTTAATAAATACACCCGCATTTTCTGGGTCAACATCTGGTGTAATACCATGCCCTAAGTTAAATACATGACCATTGCCAGTGCCAAAGTCTTCTAAAATCGTACCCACTTCTTGGCGAATACGATCTGGCGTGCCGTGTAGCATTGAAGGGTCCATATTGCCTTGTAGCGCCACTTTATCGCCAACACGACGTTTTGCATCACCAATATTAATAGTCCAATCTAGGCCTACTGCATCACAACCTGTTGCTGCAATTGCCTCAATCCATTGGCCACCATTTTTAGTGAACAAGGTAACCGGTACTTTACGGCCATCATTTTCGCGAATTAAACCATCAACGATTTTATGCATATACTGCAGTGAAAACTCATTGTAGTCACGCGGGCTCAATACACCGCCCCATGAGTCAAATATCATCAGTGATTGTGCACCCGCTTTAACTTGCGCGTTTAAGTAATCAATCACTGAATCAGCTAGCTTATCAAGTAGTAAATGCAGTGTTTGTGGCTCAGCAAACGCCATTTTTTTGATTTTACCAAAAACCTTACTGCTTCCGCCTTCAACCATATAAGTTGCAAGTGTCCAAGGTGAACCCGAGAAACCAATTAATGGCACTTCACCTTTAAGCTCACGACGAATAGTGCTTACAGCATTCATTACATAGCCAAGCTCATCGGTAGGATCAAGTTTAGGAATTTTTTTAACATCGGCTAATGATGAAATTGGGCGTTCAAACTTAGGGCCTTCACCTGTTTCAAAGTACAAGCCTAATCCCATTGCATCTGGAATAGTTAAAATATCACTAAATAAAATAGCGGCATCTAACGGGTAACGACGCAGAGGCTGTAATGTTACTTCACAGGCTAACTCAGCATTTCTACACAGGCTCATAAAATCGCCCGCTTGTGCACGTGTAGCACGGTATTCAGGTAAATAACGTCCAGCTTGACGCATCATCCATACTGGCGTGACATCAACAGGTTGCTTGGCAAGGGCACGTAAATAACGGTCGTTTTTTAATTCGCTCATAGCGTATAGAGTCCTAGGGCTTTTAGAAATTGTGCAAGATTGTACCACCATATTTGCCCCCCCTCTATCGCTAAGCGATTAAATCGCCTTAGAGTAGCGCTAGATCAAGTAATTTTTAATTTTCATGTTGTTTTGTACATAAAACAACCAAACAAACGTTAATAATAAAAACTTTTCATTAAACTATTTGCAACATCTAAAAAAGCTTGATATTGTTACTCCCGCGTTAACAAAACAATAACAAAAATTGTTAATATAAAAATAATAAAAATCCCTAATAAAAATAAGAATGCTTGTTTAAACAAGTCTAATAAAGAAATTAAACCACCGTAATAGGTGGTTTTTTCTTGCCTGAAATAAATTACTTACAACTTATACCTTAAACAAAACCCTCTGTGGTACTACATCTATTTTACTTGTTGATATACACGCCAATTAAATATATCTTGGATGATAGAAACTTTATTACCAATTTAAAATCCAACCCAGCTTAGGAGAAGAATTATGCTGAAGCGTGTAGAAAAAGCTCAACAAAAGTGGGGGGGTAGGCCATACGGTCATCGACAATTGGTTAAACGAACGCCAAGAGCTGATTGTACTTTACTGTAAAATTGCAGGCTTTTCACCTTACGAGAAAAAAGATCAGTCTTTGCCTGAACCGTCTCAAATTCAAGCTTTTTGCCAAATATTGATGGATTATCTATCGGCTGGGCACTTTGAAGTGTACGACGATATTGCTAAAGCTTGCGAAAAGAAAGGCCTAGAAAGCCAACAACTGGCAAATACTATATACCCACGTATTTCAGATACCACAGACATTGCTCTGGATTTTAACGATAAATACGCTGAAGTAGACGCTGAAGATTTATTAGTAGGATTTGATAATGACCTATCGGTAATGGGTGAAGCACTGGAAGCGCGCTTTGCACTTGAAGATGAGTTAATTGATAACTTATATTCTAATCACGCAGATTAATCAGTTATTCAGTGCAATAAAAAAGGGACCTAGGTCCCTTTTTTGTTTTATATAAATACTTATTCTGCAGCGGCAGCTTCTGCATCATTTTGAATTTCTAATAATTCAACTTCAAAAATAAGTGTTGAATTAGCAGGAATTTTACCTAAATCACGATCACCGTAAGCAAGATCTGAAGGAATGGTAAATTTGTACTTAGAACCAACATTCATAAGTTGTAAACCTTCAGTCCAACCAGGAATAACACGGTTTAGTGGGAAAGTTGTTGGCTCGTTGCGTGAGTAAGAGCTATCAAATTCAGTACCGTCTAAAAGAGTACCTTTATAATGCACTTTAACTACGTCAGTCGCTACTGGCTTAGCGCCTTCGCCTTCGCCTTCGCTCATTACTTCGTACTGTAAACCAGACTCAGTAACCATTACGCCTTCTTTTTTAGCATTCTCAGTTAGGTATTTTTCACCCTCAACTTTGCTTTTTTCAGACTCTACTTTTGCTTTTTCTTCTTGTTTAGTACGCACTGACTCATCTAATGCTGTTAAAACTTCACGAATTTTCTCTTCGTCAATTTTAGCATTACCAGCAAGTGCATCTTCAAAGCCACGCATTAATAATGCTTGATCTAATTCGATACCAATCTCTTTTTTATCTGCTAGGTCTTTATTTAAAAAGTTACCTACAGATGCACCAATACCGTATGCTTGTTGTTGCGCTACAGTATCTAGCTTAACGTCTGCTTGCTCTTTTTTTGCTTCTTGATTACAAGCTGTAAGCGCTAAAACTGACGCTGCAATCAATGACAATTTAATCGTCTTTCTCATTTTAAATCTCCGACACACTTTGCAGTTGTCATTTATTGTAATATTACTAGTTAAAGATTAACGGCCTACATGGTAGGCTGCTTGTTTAATAGCTAAACTAAAAACATATCCAGTGATTAGACAAACAACCTAGGCGTTTTTCGCAACCTAGTCTAACCTCTCAGTCACGAAGAGTTAAGAGGAAATACCTGTAATATGTCGTTATTTCGTACTTTTTTAGTTGCTACCTGCTGTTTATTAACAATTGCATGTAGTGATGAAAAACAACAAGCAGTGGCTAGTTTTGAGCACACGGCACAAGGTGCTTTCTCATCCGCACTATCGCATGATGGTCAATACAGCTTAGTGTCTTCTATCAATCATGGGGTCGCCCTTTGGGATAATCAACAGCAAGCGCTTAAATACCAATGGTTTCAACAACAAGCGCAAGATAGCCTTGTTTACGCTGTAGCCATTGCTTTTGATAATAGCGTGGCTGTTACCGCCGAAAAAACCACCTTCGCCGTTTGGGATATTGCCTCAGGAAAAAATAAAGGTTTTTATAAAATACAAAAAGCCAGCATCCGCGATATTGCCATTAGTAACCAAGGCAACAGTGTTGTATACGGGCGTAGCGATGGCGTTGTAGTATTTATAAACCTTAATACAGGCAGACGCATTGAATTTTTAGGCCACCAAGATAAAGTAAACACCGTAGACCTATCACCTAATGGGCGCTATGCATTGAGCGGCTCAAACGATTATGTGGCCTACTTATGGGATACCCAAAGTGGACAAGTTATTCATCGCTTTAATCACCCAACCAGAGTGACCCAAGTCGCTTTAGATCCTCAAGGGCGTTATGCTTTTACCGCCGACAGTATGGCACAAGCAAATGTATGGAGGCTGACTACAGGTGACCTTGTCAGTAAACTAAAGTATATTGCGCGTCAGAAAATTTTTACTGCGGTGCGCTTTAACGACCAAGGCACTTTATTAGCAACAGGTTCACCAAACAAACGAGTGGATTTATGGCAGCTAAATAGTGGTCAAAAAATTCAAACATGGCAAGTGACCCCGCGAGAAGGCAGCAAGCCAAAATCAGCAGTGGTACTTGATGTGACATTTACAGATAACGGTAAATCATTGTTAACTGAAAGCTCAAGCGGAATCGCTGAGCGCTTTATTATACGAGAACCAAATGAACACAATTGAACATCGGTTAATGGAACTTGAGGCTAAAGTGGCTTTTCAAGACGAAACGATTGAAATTTTAAATGATGAAATAAAAGTTCACCAGCAACAGTTGGCAAAAATAAAGCGCCAAACCGAGTTGCTGGCTGAAAAACTCAAAGAATCGCAGTCATCACAGCCTATGATGTCGAATATGCCAGAGCCACCGCCGCCGCATTATTAAGCAGCACTAGCAAGGCGCTAGTCGCCTGGATTAAACACGCCAATGATCTGTTCAAATTGGCGTGTTGATGCCTGCACAGCCTGCTCTGGTTGAGCCATTTTATGACCACACTGCATACATTCAACTTTTTCTACGTCGTGCTCTTTGTAAAGCATTAACATATCCATAGTTTTACACTCAGGACACGTTGCTCCAGCAATAAATCGTTTTTTATGTTTCACTTCGCTTTTCCTACCGTTTTGACTGACGTTATTTTATCGCAATATTCGCCTACTTGATACGATTGATATGGCTAATAAGATCCGTGTTATAATGGCGGCAATTCAATCAAGGCACAGTAAAGTAACGTATTTATGATCCAAATCTCAGAAATAGAACTGCTTCGCGGTGGCAAAGCTTTATTAAAAAATGCATCGGCTACATTATTCCCAGAGCACAAAGTGGGCCTTGTTGGTGCCAATGGCTGTGGTAAGTCAACGCTATTTAGTTTATTAAAGTCTGAGCTTTCGTTAGATGGTGGTAATTGCAGTATTCCTAAAGATTGGTCACTGGCCTCGGTAAAGCAAGAAACTCCCGCCCTTGAAATAAGCGCCATAGATTACGTACTGCAAGGCCACCCTGAATACTACGCACTAAGAATTGCGTTGCGTGAAGCCGAGCAAAATAACGATGGCGACACTCAAGCTAAAGTGCATATTCAGCTTGAAAATATTAAAGGCTATAGCATTGAAGCCAAAGCAGGTGAGCTGTTACATGGTTTAGGCTTTGCTAATAATCAAATAGAAAACCCGGTAAGTGCATTTTCGGGTGGTTGGCGCATGCGCTTAAACTTAGCCCAAGCGCTTATTCGCGATGCCGACTTACTGTTACTGGATGAGCCAACAAACCACCTTGATTTAGATGCCGTGTATTGGCTCGAGCGTTTTTTACGTGCCTACACCGGCACGCTAGTACTTATTTCTCACGACCGTGAGTTTTTAGATGCTGTGGTTGATCAAATTTGGCATATAGATAAACAACTTATTAATGTGTACAAAGGTAACTACTCGCAGTTTGAACGCCAAAAAGCTGAGCGCCTATTGCAGCAGCAAGCCATGTTTGAAAAACAACAAGAGCAAATTGCCCACCTAGAGCAGTTCATTACCCGCTTTAAAGCCAAAGCCAGTAAAGCCAAACAGGCACAAAGCCGTGTTAAAGCGCTAGAGCGCATGGAAAAACTTGCCCCAGCACATGTTGACTCACCATTTGATTTTGAATTTGCCGAGCCAACCGCTCTGCCTAACCCGTTAATGACGCTCGACAAAGCCAAAGCCGGTTATGGCGATGCCACCATTTTAAACAGTATTAAGCTGAACTTAGTACCAGGCAGCCGTATTGCACTACTGGGTAGAAATGGCGCAGGTAAATCAACACTGATTAAATTACTATCAGGTGACTTACAGCCTCAAGCAGGTGAAGTGTTTCAGCATCAAGGCTTAAACATTGGCTACTTTGCGCAGCATCAACTTGAGTCTCTAGATTTAAAAGCCAGTGCCGTCACTCACCTGCAACGCTTAAACCCTAAAGCCAGCGAACAATCATTGCGTGACTTTTTAGGCGGTTTTGCCTTTGTAGGCGATAAAGCACTCGACCCTGTAGCTCCCTTTTCTGGCGGTGAAAAAGCCCGTTTAGTACTGGCTATGTTAGTTTATCAAAAACCAAATTTACTACTACTCGATGAGCCAACCAACCACCTTGATTTAGAAATGCGCCACGCTTTAGTTATGGCATTACAAGGCTTTGAAGGCGCTATGGTCACGGTATCGCATGATCGCCATATGCTTAAAAATACCGCCGATGAATTTTATTTAGTTGATAATGGCGAGGTCACTCAATTTGGCTACGACCTAGACGCGTATTATCAGTGGCTACTTAATGCAAATAAAGAAGCCGCTAAAAACGACACCGACGAAGAACCAAAAGCCCACTCTCAAGTTAACCGTAAAGAGCAAAAACGCTTAGAGGCCGAGTTTAGAAAGGCAATTCAGCCGCTGAAAAAGCAAATTGAAAAACTTGAAAAGCAATTAGATAAATTTGCTGCAGAACTAGCTGACGTTGAAGAGGCGCTAGGCGATAACACTCTTTATAACGACGAAAATAAAGGCAAGCTTAAAGAGTTAATTACTAAACAAGCCACACTTACGCCTAAGCTTAACGATGTTGAAGAAGATCTACTTATGGCCCTTGAAGAAATGGAACAAAAAGAGCAGGCATTCGCCGATGAACTTGCTCAATAGCGACAACTTTTGGCAATTTGCATGTCAGCTTTATAGCGAAGATGGCATGCAAGCGCGCCTATTAAATTACCAAACCCAGCAAGGTAAAAACGTAAACCTGTGTTTGTTGTTGTATTACCTAGATTCTCTCAATCTAACAATTAGCCAAACACAACTAAATAAGCTTGAGCAATCAATTAGTGAGTTTGATAAGCTGGCATTGAAGCCCCTACGAGCCACACGCGCCTATTTAAAAGCCAATCAAACCGAGATTGCCGATTACGCTGTAATTCGTAAAGAGCTACTCAGTGCTGAGCTCAAGCTTGAAAAACAGCAGCAACAGATGTTGATCAATGCAGTTAATAGGCTTGAGTTATTAGCATGCACAGCGCCAGATAATAGTGCGCTGTATTTGTAAGCTATTCGTTCCTAGCTATTCGTTTTGGCTGTCAGCGATCAGCAGCCTGGTTACCCTCATTTGCTACTCATTGTTTTCTCTTTGTGTATCAAGGATCTTAAGTAACTTATTCACAAAGAGTGTAAGAGACACTGCGCTTTTAGAGGGAACTGTAAAAAGCTAAAAAATTAACTGCCTTGCTGTTTGGGTCTGCCCTCATTTACTTCTCATTCTGTTCTCTTTGTGCAAAAAGATCTTTAAATGACTGACTCACAAAGAGGTTTAGAGACGCTACGCTTTAGAGGAAAACAATTACAGCAAAAATTATCGTCATAAATGACAATCCACAGTAATTCATTACCTTGTAACTGCTTTTTATCATTAGCTCTCGTTGGGTTTCGTTATGCTCTATCCAACCAACTTGATCCAAATCAACTTCTTTACGGCTCTTTTTATAATCAGGAAAATAGCTTGATCTGGATCATACCAAGCACCGCTGAGCCAGCCTATGATTACCCCATAGACATCAGGAGGCAATTATGGACGTATTCTTTAGAGATTTTTTTAGCGACCCAGTACTATTTTTATCATTTGGATTTTTAGGCGTCGTTATTAGTTTATGCCTCTTCTTTGTGTATTTTTTCATGAAAAAAGTACACGATGCAGACATTAAAGAACAGCATTAAGCACGACGCACAAAGCGCCTTATTAGTTTACTGATTAGGCGCTTTTTATTTTTAAATATAAAAAATTTGCTACACTAGCGCTTCGTTTATTGCAAAGTGCGTAGTACAGACATGATCCCTAAGTTCAAACCCGCATGGTGGATGACCAACCGACACGTTCAAACCATAATGCCGCGTTTTTTTCGCCCTTTTCACCATACTCGCTACGAACTTGCGCAACTTGATACCCCCGACGGTGACTTTATCGAGCTTGCTTGGTCACTCCCGCATAACGAAACAGCCCCACTTGCAGTGGTACTTCATGGACTTGAAGGCAACATAAATAGTTTTTATGCCAAAGGCATGATGAAGGCATTAAAAAAGCAAGGCTTTGCTGTGGTGTTGATGCACTTTAGAAACTGCTCAACCGAAGTAAATCGCTTACCAAGAGCCTACCATAGTGGCGACACCGCCGATTTAGCTTTTTTTATTAATCATTTAAAACAACAATTTACAGCTCGTCCGATTGTGGCGGTGGGTTTTTCATTAGGTGGGAATGTACTGGCTAAGTACTTAGGTGAAGAACAGATTCACTGCCCGCTTAGTGCAGCCGCCGTGATATCTGCGCCCTATGATTTGTCATCATCTAGTGATGTTATTCGTAAAAGCTTGGGGAAAATTTATCAAAAATACTTGCTCGATCGAATGAAAAAATCGATGCAACGTAAGTTACCGCAAATTAAACAGCAGATACCGATCACCACTGATCAATTAATGGAAATTGATGATTTATTAGAGTTCGATAACCAGCTTACAGCACCGTTACATGGTTTTGAAAATGCACACGATTACTACGAAAAAGCCAGTGCAATGCCGTATTTAAAAAATATTGCGAAACCCACACTAATTATTCATGCCAAAGACGACCCTATGCTATCGATTAAAGCGGTTCCAAGTAGTCAGGATGTAAGTAAGCATGTTACGCTGCGTATCTCTGAAAAAGGCGGCCACGTTGGTTTTATTAGCGGTAACAACCCGTTTAAACCGGTGTATTGGTTAGAGCAAGTGGTGCCTAATTATTTTAAGCAATGTGTATTTAATAACACCGATAAAGAGTGACTATGATTATTCCTTTTGAACAACTTGATAAAGACACACTGTACAACCTAATTGAAAGCTATGTACTGCGTGAAGGCACAGATTATGGCGAACAAGAATTCAGTATTGAAAGTAAAGTGGCGCAAGTTAATCAGCAATTAAAAAGCGGCGAAGCCATGGTGTTTTTCTCTGAACTGCACGAATCGGTCACCATAATCTCTAAAAGTGAATTTAAAGCACTGCAAAGTGAAGCGCAATTCGACGAGTAAACTTGTCAGACACGGCGTAAAAATAGACAATGGCTTTTTTAACTTAAAGAGCCATTATAAATGATAAAACTAAGCTCAATAGTTGCTGCAATGTCGATTGCATTAACCGGCGCAGTTCACGCTGAAATAACCCCCTCAGATAAAGCAATTAAGCTTGCTCACGATACCATTTTAATCGACACCCACATTGATGTACCTTACCGTATTCATGATAAATGGGCGGATGTAACTAAAGCCACTGAGGGCGGCGATTTTGACTACCCTCGCGCAGTAAAAGGTGGCCTAAATGCGCCATTTATGTCGATTTATATTCCTGCCCATTTAGAGTTTGAAGGCAAAGGGAAAAGTTTCCAGTTAGCGAATCAATTGATTGATGGTATGGAAGCGATTGCGTTTCGCGCTCCAGATAAGTTTGCCATTGCTGACTCAACACAAGATATTGAGCAACAGTTTAAGGACAATAAAATATCAATCGCCATGGGTATGGAAAACGGATCGCCTATCGAGGGCGAAATGAAAAACCTACAACACTTCTTTGATCGTGGCGTACGTTACATCACCCTAGCTCACTCGCAAAGCAATCATATTTCTGACTCATCATACGATATTCGTCGCAAGTGGAAAGGCTTAAGCCCATTCGGCAAAGAGCTGGTTGCTGAAATGAACAGTATAGGGATGCTAATTGATGTATCACATATTTCGGATGATGCATTTTATCAAGTGATGGAATTGTCTAATACACCTGTTATTGCGTCACACTCATCACTGCGTAAATACACACCGGGTTTTGAGCGTAATATGAATGACGACATGCTGTTAGCCCTTAAAAAGAACGGTGGTGTGATCCAAATTAACTTTGGTTCAAGTTTTGTTACTTCAAAAGCCGGAAGTTGGTACGATCAATTCAAAAGTAAAAAACAAACAATTACTGAAGAAGGCAACAAAGTAGCTAAAGATTTTGATGCTATGTACCGCGCTAAAAACCCTTTCCCATTTGCTAGTCTTGAGCAAGTACTTGATCATATTGATCACGTTGTGAAGCTAATTGGTATCGATCATGTTGGTATTGGCTCTGATTACGACGGTGTAGGTGACTCACTGCCTATCGGTTTAAAGGATGTATCTAGCTACCCTAACCTAGTTCAAGGCTTAATGGACAGAGGTTACAGTGACACCGATATTAAAAAGATTTTAAGTGGCAATACTCTAAGAGTGTGGAAGCAAGCCGAAGCGTATGCGAAAAAACACTAGCTTGTAAGCTGTCAGTTGTCAGTTGTCAGTTGTCAGTTGTCAGTTGTCAGTTGTCAGTTGTCAAAAAGTTTAATTAATAGCACGGCTTAAAGTCGTGCTTTTTTATGTGTTAAGTATAATTTAACACCAAGCTACTGATAGCTGAAAACTAAACACTTTTATTCAGGCATTAAAAAACCCGAGACTAAGCTCGGGTTTTTTAGTATTAATTAGCTTAGGCTAACTATTACTCAACGATAGTTGCTACAAAGCACCTACGCCTAAGGTAACAGCGCCACCTTCACATGACGTAAATCGCAGACATTAAAAAAGGCCACCGAAGTGACCTTTTTCTAACAATTAACTTAAAAGTTAATTATTACTCAACGATAGTTGCTACAACACCAGCACCT
>NZ_BADU01000141.1:0-17839 GCF_000239875.1 Pseudoalteromonas sp. BSi20311
CTGCATATTATTTACAGACTCGCCGTGGCGAGCAACATACAGAGTAACCATAATGGAAAATAAACTAACCGCAATCGACACTCTCGCTGAACTTGAAAGCTTTTTACTGCAAGTGGAAAACGGCGGCTTAGGTTTAACTGGCGTAGCAGGCGTCGGCATGGCAACTAATAATGCCGACGGCAGCCGTTTTGTCGCGGTGTTTGATGACAAGCAACAACTTTTATTAGCCCGTGAAATTACCGAAGAGATTTTTCAAAGCGGCCAAGACATGGTGCGCAACGGCGTAGGGCGTAAGCATTAATACCTCTAGGGTCTGTTGACCTTTCAAGGTTAAATTTGCAGCAGTCTGTTTGGTATTTAGGCAAGGCAGCGCCTATGTGGTGTGGTTATTCCCCATAAATAGGCGATAACGCAGCATCAATGCCAAACAGGCGCTGCCCTTCGGGTTCTGCCTAGGGGCGATTTACTCTTTGTTGCTCGTTTTTGACTTAGCCCACTAGGTTACAAACCTCGCGCCGCGATTAAACCGCCCCTAGTTTGAACAGATTTTAATCCGAAAAGGTCAACAGACCCTAATCTAATAAGCGCCAAATGGCGCTTTTTTTGTGAGTTTGAATGTTTTTAACCAGTTGTTAAATTTAAAATAAATTTACTCAAATGCCACGCTATGTAATGGTTCTACTATGTAAAAGCGAATAATCACTAAAGTGAAATTATGACTATTCAACAGTTAACAGGGGTTAGTTAGTATGGACTATATTGCTATCGCACTTTTCTTTTTAGTTCTTCTAATAGCCTTCTCTATTGTTTGGGGTACGCTAAAAACGGGAATTTCACCGATGATGAGTTCAAGTAAAGCGCGCCAAGCTATGCTTGCTGAAATAAACATGGATGAAAAGGGCGCATTAATTGATGTAGGTTCAGGTTGGGGAACGCTCGTTATAGCGGTTGCCAAAAAGCATCCTAAGAACCAGATTATTGGCTATGAGTTATCGTGGTTTCCTTGGATGGTTTCAGTGCTTTTTAAATATAGTTTGGGTTTAAATAACCTTACCCTCTATCGAAAAGACTTTAAAAGTGCCGATCTCAGTGCTGCGTCTACTTTGGTATGTTACTTGTTTCCTGGTGGTATGCTAGCGCTTGAAGATAAGTTAAAACATGACTTGTTTAAAAACATCACTATTGTGAGTAACACTTTTGCTTTGCCTTCATATAAACCAACTAAAGTGATCAAACTTAAAGATTTTTACCAAACACCTATTTATGTGTACCACTGGCAACCTCAATAGCGGTATTTAATTAGAACCAGCAAATTTTATGGTTAAATTAGCAAAAAGGTTTTTTAAAACGATCAAAATAAAGAGCGTAATGATGAGCGCAAGCTGAAGTGATTTGCTATTTTACTGGGATAATAAATGCGAACATAGAGAGATATTGTTTAGTGTTAGTGCTTAGCTGATGTCATATTTTTTATCCATAAGTTCATGTTATCTGCAGACATTGGTTTGGCAATATAATAGCCTTGTCCATGATAGCAACCCATGCCTATAAGCACTTTTTCGAGCTCTTGTGACTCTATCCCCTCTGCTACTAGGTTATACCCAAATGCTTTACTTAGCGCCACGATACAGGTAACGATAGACTTGTCTTCCTGGTCTGATAGGAGTTTTTTAACAAAGCTTTGGTCTATTTTTAGTGTATCTAAAGGTAATTTTTTTAAATAACTCAAAGAAGCGTAACCTGTGCCAAAGTCGTCTAAAGCAATACTCACCCCTAAATTTCGACAGCCATTGAGCACGTCGACTGCTTGGTCAACATTTCCAATTGTGGTGCTCTCTAAAATTTCCAACTCGAGTGTTTTTGGCTTTATATTATTGGTGCTGATGAGTAACTCTCTGAGGTTTTCAACAAAGCCTTCACTAAGTAAATGGGCTGGCGAGATATTTACACTCATACAAAGGTGATTTCTTGTCCAAATTTTATGTTGTTTTAGGGCTTCAGCGAGTACCCATTCACCAATCAATATCCCAATGTGTGGGTGCTCTAATACCTCTGAAAAGTGACCTGGGTAAAGTAAACCCAAAGTAGGGTGATTCCAGCGTATTAGGGCTTCAACGCCAATCAACTGGTGATCCATCAAATTGACCTTTGGTTGATAATGTAAAATAAATTCTTTACGCGCAATGCCTTGCTCGGCAGCCAATAATAAATCATGTTTAGCATGCCTTAGACTTTCTTCTTCCGGATCAAAAAACAGAATTCGGTTTGTCCCAGACCTTTTAGCTTGGTACATGGTTTGGTCGGCTCGGCGTAAAACGTCATCGCAGCTTAAGCCATCATTATTAGGAAGCGCAACGCCAACACTAGCTGAAATCTGAACAGAGCACGAAAACTCTGCTAATTTTATTGGATCGTTTACCTCAATCAGCACCTCTTGTAACAGAATCTCATATTCTTGTATCGTGTGCGCAGCCCCCCTTAATAAAAAGATAAACTCATCTCCGCCGATACGCGCGAGTGTATCTTCTTTACGTAATGTACTTTGTAGCCTCTGGGCAATGGTTTTTAACACGAAATCACCGGTTTCATGACCGTATTTGTCATTAATGGGTTTAAAGTTATCTAAATCTAAATAGGCAACGGCGAGCTTTTGCTCAGATTTAATGGCCTGTTGAAGCTGATCAATTAAAATAGGGCGGCTTGCTAAGCCTGTTAGGCTATCGTAGTGTGCCATGTCATGAAGTTTTTTTTCTAAGCTTGCGCGTTGAATGGAGCTAGATATAGAGTGTATCAACTGAGCGCTTTTTAATTGGTTTTTAAGTAAATAATCGCTTGCCCCAAGGCGCATAGCTTCTGCTGCTATTTTTTCATCTCCCAAGCCTGTGACCATAATCACAGCACAATGGTTATTAACAGACTTTCTAATATTATCCAGCAGAGTAAGCCCCGATCCGATACCTAATCGGTAATCAACTATGACACAATCAAACTCCCCATGCTCAAGATAAGACATAGAGCTTTCAATAGAGGATGCCTCTGAAATTTTCGCCTGTATATTAGAGCGAGATATCATACGGCGAATTTGTTCTCTATCAACCGCATCGTCATCAACAATGAGTAGGTTAATACTGTCGCAGGTTTCAAAGTGATCTATTGAAGTTATCATATCCATATCTCTTGCTAAGGTGGCTTATTCAAGCTCAACGGCATGTATATAAGCATCCATAAGTGTCGCTAATTTGGCAAACTGCGGGCCAATTGCATGTTTAACCATATAACCTGCTACGTTGTTATGGTACGCGCGAGTGCGATCGTTATCCTCATTTGAGGTTGTTAGGATAAATACAACGGTATTGTTTAATTTTTTATCTTTACGAATATGTTCTAAAAACTCAAAGCCATTCATCACTGGCATATTCAGGTCTAGCAATACTAAGTAGGGCTCTGATATTTCTTTTTGTTGTGCTTTTTCTCGTAACGCATCGAGCGCAAGTTTTCCGTTTTCTTTCCAAATTATTTTAATTTTAGGATCAACTTTTCTTAAGCTTCTTGTTACGGCTTCTGCGGCAACATCGTCATCCTCAACAAGCAGTATAGACAGATTTTTGATCATAAATTTTCTTTCCTTGCAAAGCGCGGCCACCAAACATGAAATGTAGAGCCTTTTTGCGGCTCATTTGAACTAACAGAAATACGCCCACCATGAGTTTGTGCGAGGCGCCTACTAATAGACAAGCCTATACCTGAACCCGACTTATCATCTGAGGTTGTTTGAAATAAACTAAAAATACGCTCGTAAGCCTCTGCTGGTATACCGGGGCCATCATCAGTAACCGTTATATGGCAAAGCGTATTTTCTGCTACACAACGAATCTCTATAGTTCCCTCTTTACTGTCATGGTGTTTAATGGCATTACTTAGCAAATTACGAACAACGGTTTCAAGCGGCGTCCATGCAGTGACAATGGTATTTAATTGAATGTCTTTATGAAGCTTCATTCCAGCCGGTAAATCTAACAGTTCGGTAACGTTAGAAATTAATTTATGCATATCGATTACTTGAGTATCTGGGGTAGCTTTGCCAGCTCTTGCATAGGCCAATAAATTATCTATTAACGTCTCCATTTTATGAATACGATCATCAATACGTGTTAAGTTATATTCCACTTCAGCTGTGGTAGTGCCTAAATCTTCTTTTATCCATTCAATTAAGTTTGAAATGCCCCGCAATGGAGAGCGTAAATCATGAGAAGCCACATAGGTAAACTCCTTCAAACTTGTGTTATTTTCTTTTAGCTCAGTTTCCATTCGTTTTCGTTCTGTTATATCTAATAACGACACAAACACCATGTCTTCATCATTGGTATTTATAAAAGGGCTCAAGCCTACTTCAACTGGGAATTCTTTACCGTCTTTGTGTAAGGCGGTTAAATCTCTGCCTACTCCCATCCTTCTGACACTGGGCTCACGGTGAAATGAATGACGAAGAGCAGAGTGATGCCCTTGGTAGCGCTGCGGTAATAACATTTCCATTTTTTTATCGAGTAGTTCTATTTCACTGTAACCAAAAGATTTACATAACGATTGATTTACCGCTTGTATAATGCCCGCTTGGTCAACTATTAACACACCATGTGGTGCAGCCTGAATAGAGCGTTGAAACATATTATTTGCGCGCAGCCTTTGCGATATATCTACTAATGTGGCTAAAACTAACTCTTGTTGTCCGTGTATTGGGTTTAAACCTATTTCAATTGGGATTTGCTTACCATTTTTTTGACTCGCAAATAACTCACGGCCTTCACCCATCAAGCGTTTTCGAGGGTTAACAAAAAACTGACTCATCAAATGGGTATGGTTCGCTTTAAATTGCGCCGGAAGTAAACTATCTATGTTCATTCCTATGAGTTCTGAATCCTCATAGCCCAGTATTTCAGATAGTTGACTATTGGCAAAAAGGATCTGAGCATCAGTATTAACTATCATTGCCCCCATGGGTAAACAATTAACTAGCTGAGTTAAAAACGTCTCATCCATATTTATATTTGAACTTAGTGAGTTAGATTTTTTATTTACTTTTTTAAGGTCCATCAAGCATCCGGCAAGTAAATTTAGTTCCCATAATATAGTAATAGTCGAACAAGTAATGAACAGCAAACTTAGAGGAAGAACCTGTTATTTAAATACCCATTTTAATAATTTCTTCTTATATTTTAGCGAGTCGTTATAGGTGAAAAAGACATATTGATTTAGGGTTGGGGTGGGGAGTATTAGTTGTAGTGCTCATTAGATATAGCTTTGTTTTAGATAACCCTACACTCTATCGCAAAGGATTCAAAAATGCTGATTTTAGTACGGCTACTATTTGTGTTAATTATTTATTGGCGCTCGGCATGTCTTGAAAACAAACTAATGTATAGAAAAGGCCAAATCTTGACTTCAGACATCATACTTATTGAATGCCTGCCCACAGCTGCATATCAATAAACTCAAGCCAATACATCAAAAAGTAAAAGTAGATACGTGCTTCTTTATTATTTGAAAAGTATTTAAGTGAGGCGTCACATAACCTCAATACCTTTGAAATCAAAAAAGCAGAAAAACAGTCAATAAATTGGTTGGTGCGATAAATGTGCGATATTTTTTATTATTAAATTAGGTAGTACGACAGGAAAATAGTTTTAACTAGAGAAAATAGAATTTAAAGAGAGATTAATGGTCGGTATGGAGAGATTCGAACTCTCGACCCCTGCCACCCCATGACAGTGCGCTACCAAGCTGCGCCACATACCGACTTCGATAGCAATAGTACGTGTATTTATAAAAAAATCAATAAGCTTTTGTTTGTTTGGATGTTTATTGCGCAAGCGTGTGATTTTAAGCGCTTGCGCAGAGTGTTTTACACGGCCTTAGTCTTTATTTAACCACTGGTTGATCGTGTTATACATTTCATCTCGTAGTATTGGTTGAGCAGTTTTGTTAGGGTGTAAGTTATCGTTTTGCATTAGCTCGCTTTTTCCTGCTACTTTAAGCACAAAAAACGGCATTAAATGCGAGTCGGTAGCTTCACTAACACTGGCAAAACTATCGGTAAACATTTTACTGTAACGCGGGCCATAGTTAGGTGGAATATATATTTCCATAAGTGCGGTTTGCGCATCTGCAGCTTGGCTTTTTTCAATTAAAGCCGTTAAGTTAGCCTGCATTTTAGTGATAGGAAAACCGCGTAGGCCATCATTAGCACCGAGCTCAATAAGTACGTGAGTGGGTTGATATTGTTCAAGTAGCGCGTCTAATCGGCGCAATGCACCGCCGGTGGTTTCGCCGCTAATACTGGCATTAACTAAGTTGATAGGGCGTTGCTTGGCATCGTATTTATCTTGTAACAATTGCACCCAGCCTTGTTCTTGTTTTAAGCCATAGGCTGCGCTTAAACTATCACCAAGTATTAAAATCGTGTTGTTAGCTGCCGCGTGTAGTGGGTTAATAACTAAAAATAAAATGAATACACAACGTAGGATTGAATGAGTCATATGTCAGCGCTTTCTCAATTAAATATAATTCAAGTAAATGGTTTGTCTAAAGTTGTATCTACCCTTGAAGGTGAGTTGTCCATCCTCAGCGACATCAGCTTTAATGTCAAGCACGGTGAGTCTGTTGCTGTTGTTGGCACGTCGGGCTCAGGTAAATCCACTTTATTAAGTTTATTAGCAGGGCTTGATACGGCCAGCAGCGGCGAAGTAATGTTAGATGGGGAGCCACTGCACGAATTAGACGAAGAAGCGCGGGCCGCACTCAGAGCTGCAAAAGTTGGCTTTGTGTTTCAGTCTTTTATGTTGGTACAAAGTTTAACTGCACTTGAAAACGTGATGCTACCGGCAGAGCTTGCAGGTAAAGAAGACGCCAAAGAACAAGCGCTCGCTTTGCTTGAAAAAGTAGGCTTAAGCCATCGGGTTGATCATTACCCGTCGCAGTTATCTGGTGGTGAGCAACAACGTGTTGCGATTGCCCGTGCATTTGTGGGTTCACCTAAAATATTGTTTGCCGATGAGCCATCAGCTAACTTAGATAGCAAAAATGGCCATATGATTGAGTCGTTATTATTTGATTTAAATAAGCAAAACGGAACAACCCTCATTTTAGTCACTCACGATGAAGCCTTAGCGCAAAAATGTGAACGCATTATTCAAATAGAGGCGGGGGAGCTGGTACAAAATTCAACAGAGGAAATGGCAAATGTGGGCTAAATTAGCGCTTAAACTATTTTCTCGTGAGTTTCGCCGTGGTGAACTAACCGTAATAAGCGCAGCCATTGCACTGGCGGTATTAACCGTACTTACCTTATCTATGGTAACTGAGCGAATTGCACAAAGTATTGCGCAAAAAAGCAGTGCATTTATAGCAGCAGATCGTGTTCTTGCCAGCAATCACGCCATAGATACCGCCTTTATAACCAAAGCAGAACAACAAAACTTACAAACTGCACAAATGGTGTACTTTGACACTATGCTGTTTGCAAACGATCAAATGCAGTTTAGCTCGGTAAAGGCTGCATCAAACAGTTATCCGCTTAAAGGCCAATTGAAAGTTAAGTCGGGTTTGAATGCTCAAACTGAGGTTGCACCCGGTGCGCCAAGCCCTGGTAACGTATGGTTAAGTGAGTCAGTTTTTTATAGCTTAAACATAAACGTAGGCGACCAAGTTGAGCTTGGTGCTGCGTTATTTAATGTTGAAAAGGTGATTGTAGAAGAACCCGATGCGCCATTTAATGTGTTCTCTAGTAGCCGTAGGGTGCTCATAAACATAGATGATGTGGCAAAAACCGAAGTAATACAGCCAGGCAGTCGTGTATTTTACCGCCAGTTATATGCAGGTGATGAAAACGACATCAATAGTTTTTACGATTGGCTAAAACCGCAACTCAAAGAAAACCAAAACTGGTATGGTGTAAAAGACCGCCAGTCTCCTATTTCAAATAGCTTAAACAGAGCCGAAAGCTTTTTATTGTTAGCAGGTTTGCTGGGCATTATATTAGCCGCGGTTGCTATTGCAGTATCGGCTAAGCGCTATTGTGAGCGCCAATATGACCCAGTCGCAATGATGAAAACCTTAGGTGGCAGCCGTGACATGATCCGCAAAATTTACCTTATGCACTTATTAATGGTGTGTACCATGGCGGTAGTCGTTGGCCTTGCTATTGGTTACGGCTTACAAGAAGTTGCAACTGGTTACCTTGCAAAAAGCATGGGAACCGAACTGCCTATGGCAGGGTTTAAACCGTGGTTAGTGGCTATTAGCACCGGGGTTATTTGTGCGGTTATGTTTTCTATTAAGCCATTGTTAGACTTATTTGATATTCCACCACTTAGAGTGCTTCGCCGTAATTTAGGCGACCGCCTTGCGGTAAGTAAAATCCATTTAGGGCTTAGCGCCTTAACGGTATTTTTATTAATGTGGTTATTTAGTAACAATATTAAAATTACCCTTATTTTATTTGCCTCAACGCTTGCCCTTATTTTAGTGTTGTTTTTAATTTCTAAATTAATATTTGGCGGGGGTCGAAAGCTAGGCTTAAAGCCAGGTAACAGCTGGTCGTTGGCTATTGCGTCTATTCAAAAGCGCGCCAACGTTAATGCGGTGCAGCTAATTAGTTTTTCGCTAGCGATTAAATTACTGTTGTTTTTAATTGTGCTAAAAAACGACATTATTTCGGATTGGCAGTCTCAGTTACCAAGCGATGCACCTAATGCCTTTTTGGTTAATATTACGCAAAATGAGCTGGATCCGGTAAATGAATACTTAGCACAAAAAGGCATTCAGGTGTCGGAGTTTTACCCGACTATTCGTGGTCGCGTAAATGCCGTCAACGGTGAAGCGGTTGCGCGTGAAGTGTCATTGCAAGATAACGAGAAAAAAGACGAAGAAGCCCGCTCAGGCATTGGCCGCGAGCTTAACTTAACTTGGCTTAACGAGGTCCCTTCGCAAAATGACATTATCGATGGTCAGTGGTTTGGCGATGACGCCGTTGCCGAGGCCTCACTGGAAGAGTCAATGATGCAGCGCCTCGATGTTAAACTAGGCGATACTCTTACATTTTTAATTGGTGCACAGTCGTTTGATGCTAAAATAACCAGTGTGCGAAAAGTAAATTGGGCCACCCTCAAGCCTAACTTTTTTATTATTTTAAGCCCAGATGTACTTAGCAGCTTTCCGGCCACCTATATTTCATCAGTACGTATTGAGCCTGAGCAAAAGCGCGATTTTAGCCAGCTATTGCGAGCATACCCTACTATTACAGCGATTGATGTAGACAACTTTGTTAAACAAATTCAATCGACTATTGAGCAAGTGTCGTTAGCTATTGGCTTTGTACTGGCTATTGTGGTGTTGTGTGGCGCGTTGGTACTTATATCGCAGGTGCAAGCAAGCTTAGGTGAGCGGATGCAAGAAATTGTGATACTGCGTACTTTGGGCGCTAAAAGCCGATTAATCAAAAATGCCACCTTGTATGAGTTTTTATTACTGGGCGGTTTAGCCGGACTGGTGGCTGCATTTTTCAGCGATATTGCGTTATTGATTGTTCAGCAGCAAATGTTTGATTTAGCGGGTAAGCTGCATCCTAATATTTGGATTATAGGCCCCGTTGCTGGCGGCGTGTTTGTAGCAGGGTTAGGCTATTTTATGATTGCCCGTACGCTTAAACAAAATACCCAAGGCTTAGTACGCGCATTGGCGTAAACTTTCCAGCCAAATAGCGTTTAAATGCCTACTTTTTAAGTAGGCATTTTTGTTTTTGCTTTGTACTGGTAATTTATACAGTGCTCTGGCATTATTAGCACTATTAATAAATAACAATAATGAGAGTGCTGTTTGGCCATAATTTTAGGGATCGATCCGGGCTCGCGTTTAACGGGTTACGGTGTGGTTGCGCATCAAGGTGCCAAGTTTACATACTTAGGCAGTGGCTGTATTAAATTAGCCGATCATGACTTTCCCACCCGACTTAAAATGATTTACCAGGGCATTACGCAACTTATAGAGCAATTTTCGCCTGAAACATTTGCTATAGAAAAAGTATTTATGGCGCATAACCCTGATTCTGCTTTAAAGCTAGGTCAAGCCCGTGGTGCTGCGATTGTCGGTGCCTCTATGGCCGACTTACCGGTTTTTGAATACTCAGCACGGCAAATAAAGCAAGCCGTTGTGGGTAACGGTGGGGCAGATAAATCGCAAGTACAACATATGGTTAAAAACATACTTAAACTGCCAGGTACGCCGCAAGCCGATGCGGCGGATGCGCTTGCAATTGCAATTTGCCATGCCCACTCTGAACAAAATTTAATAAAACTAGCGGGTAGCGCAAGCAAAACCGTTAGAGGACGTCTAAGGAAATAACAATGATAGGTCGCTTAAACGGCGTGTTAGTTGAAAAACAGCCCCCAGAAATACTATTAGAAGTGAGCGGCGTTGGCTACGAAGTACAAATGCCAATGACCTGTTTTTACGATTTGCCTAAAGTAGGCGACAACGCCATTGTGTACACTCATTTTGTAGTACGCGAAGACGCACAGTTATTGTTTGGCTTTAATAATAAAACCGAACGTGCGTTATTTAGAGAGCTGTTAAAAGCCAATGGAGTAGGGCCTAAACTAGGCTTAGCTATTTTGTCGGGCATGTCGGCGCAGCAGTTTGTAAGTTGTGTAAATAATGAAGATGCCACTGCCTTGGTTAAACTACCAGGGGTGGGCAAAAAGACCGCAGAGCGCTTAGTGCTCGAAATGAAAGACAGATTAAAAAATTGGGGTAATGACTTATTTACCCCATTTAGCGATAGCGCCGTAATAGAGCCTGCGAGCGATGCAACTATAGCCAATAATGCGGCCGATGA
This sequence comes from Pseudoalteromonas sp. BSi20311, assembly GCF_000239875.1. Taxonomy (NCBI): domain Bacteria; kingdom Pseudomonadati; phylum Pseudomonadota; class Gammaproteobacteria; order Alteromonadales; family Pseudoalteromonadaceae; genus Pseudoalteromonas; species Pseudoalteromonas sp. BSi20311. The sequence goes on from NZ_BADU01000141.1 coordinate 10,889, forward strand.
TGCGGTTTCGGCGTTAGTGGCGCTCGGTTATAAATTGCCACAAGCGCAAAAAGCAGTAAAATCAGTAAGCAAACCCGATATGTCGACTGAGGTTCTAATTAAAGAATCTTTGAAATCAATGCTGTGAGTAAATTATGATCGAAGCTGATCGCTTAATAGATGCTGCTGAAAAAACCAACGAAGACACCATAGACCGTGCTATTAGGCCTAAGTTACTGGCCGACTATCGTGGTCAGCCGCATGTTAAGCAACAAATGGAAATATTTATTGAAGCTGCGCGCAGTCGTAGCGAAGCGTTGGATCACTTATTGATATTTGGCCCACCAGGCTTAGGTAAAACCACGCTTGCTAATATTGTGGCGAACGAATTAAACGTAAATATTAAAACCACGTCTGGGCCTGTGCTTGAAAAAGCGGGCGATTTAGCCGCATTGCTCACTAACCTTGAAGAGGGTGATGTACTATTTATTGATGAAATTCACCGTTTGAGCCCGCAGGTTGAAGAAATACTCTACCCGGCAATGGAAGATTACCAGCTCGATATTATGATAGGTGAAGGCCCTGCAGCGCGTTCTATTAAGCTTGATTTACCCGCATTTACACTCATTGGTGCAACTACCCGTGCGGGATCATTAACTTCTCCACTGCGTGACCGTTTTGGTATTGTTCAGCGCTTAGAGTTTTACTCTTTGGAGGACTTATCACATATTGTGGGGCGCTCAGCGCATTATCTTAGTTTAGAAATGTGTGACGATGGCGCGGCCGAAATAGCCAAACGTTCGCGCGGTACGCCACGTATTGCAAATCGATTATTGCGCCGAGTGCGCGATTACACCCAAGTTAAATCAGACGGTACGGTTAATGCTGAGGTAGCTCAGCAAGCCCTCGATATGATTGATGTTGATAAAAGCGGTTTTGATTACATGGATCGTAAATATTTACTCGCCATTATTGAAAAATTTATGGGTGGCCCGGTTGGCCTTGATAACTTAGCCGCTGCCATAGGTGAAGAAAAAGAAACCATAGAAGATGTGATTGAACCGTTTTTAATTCAACAAGGGTTTATTCAGCGCACGCCTCGCGGACGAATTGTGTCGGATAATGCGTACCATCATTTTGGTTTACTTCCCAAGCAAGACTAATTAGCAGCTTGAGATAGATTTATTATCCAGAGTTTAGGTTAAATACTAAAGCCACTGTCATTTTATCGACAGTGGCTTTTTAGTATGGGCAAAGGTTAAATTGAGACGTATTTTACTTTGCCAATAATTCACTGAGCGTTAAGACATATCAGGCTATTGTTCGCCTGCTGTGACAGTGTTTAGGCCGAATTTAGATGGTTTGCTAAATTGCAGGCAAAAAAAAGCCCGCAAAAAATGCGGGCAAACAACAAGTTTAAGGAAGTAATCTAGGGAACTACGTTTTACTTGTTGAGGTCATACCCCAAGAAGTAAAAAAGTAATACGAAATAAATCATATTACGAGGAACTGGATTCAATGAAATAGCTTTCATTTAATGCGCTAGCTCGGTATGGGAGAATAATACCGAAGCGACACAATTTGTTCAAACTAGAAAATTTATATTTTCAGATTAAAAAAACTAATAGCAGCGGTTTTTTGTTTTAGCTTATTGTTGCATGTTAATTAATCATTAATTCTATAAGTTAATGAAATGCTTTGTTTATGTATATTAACATATTAACGTTCGGTATTAGTTTTACTATTACGTTAAGGTAAGGATGTGGTAATTATGAGTGCTTATGCATTAATTTTGAATAAACAGCGTGTTTTTGTAACTCTTCAGTGAATCTAAGCGCGCTAATATATAGCCTTGTTGTTATTTATTTATACAGTAGAACAAGAGTTAAATAGTAAATATTGAGTAAAGCTGTTTTTTTAACGTTTTTTGTTGTCTATTCACAGCAATATCGTTGTCAGCAGGAAATACACTAGATACACTAGCTAAACTTTAATGGTGGCGAATGTATTGCTAAGTTACCTTACTCAAATAAATCAATTTGATGTTTTTAATTATTTAGGAGTTTAACGTGGGATCAGGGCTTAATTTTTTAGATCTAATTCTAGAAGCCAGTTTGCTTGTGCAATTAGTAATGCTAGCGTTGGTTGCTATGTCGGTTATGTCGTGGGCTATTATTTTTCAACGTAAAAAAGCCATCTCTGACGCCTTAGCAAATGCCAAAAAATTTGAGCAACGTTTTTGGTCTGGTGTTGACCTAAGTAAACTATATAACGAAATTTCATCACGCGGTGGCCAATCAGCTGGCATTGAAGCGTTATTCACTTCAGGCTTTAAAGAGTTTGCACGTCATAAAAAAAATACCTTTCAAAGTGCGGGCATTGTAATGGAAGGCACACACCGTTCGATGCGGGTTGCGCTTTCTCGTGAAATAGAAAAACTAGAATCAAGCTTATCGTTTTTAGCAACAGTGGGTTCAATTAGCCCATACATCGGCTTATTTGGTACGGTGTGGGGTATTATGAATGCCTTTATCGCTCTAGGTGAAGTAAAGCAAGCAACCTTACAAATGGTTGCACCCGGTATCGCAGAGGCACTAATTGCTACAGCAATGGGTTTGTTTGCGGCAATTCCAGCTGTTATTGCTTACAACCGATTTGCTAATAAAGTTGAAAAGTTAGAATCTCACTACATTAACTTTATGGAAGAATTTGCCAATATCTTACACCGTCAAGCAGCTACCCAAATAGAGGCTCAAGCGAATGTACCAGCGTAAAAAGCGTCGCCCAGTCGCAGAAATTAATGTAGTACCATACATTGATGTAATGTTGGTGCTGCTTATTATATTTATGGCCACTGCGCCGTTAATTACTCATGGTGTAAAAGTAGACCTGCCAAAAATGGAAGAGTCGGACTTAGTCGATACCAAGGACACGCCACCCATTATTGCCTCTATTGATGCCGATGGTAAGTATTACGTAAGTGTAGGTACCGATCCTGAAGAGCCAATGGAAGCATTAGATGTAGCTGCAGTAATTAAACTACAACTAATGAAAAACCCGGATGTACCTGTGATGATAAAAGGCTCGGGTAAAGTGTCGTATCAGGAAGTGTTATTGTTAATGGACTTTTTAAAAAATGCAGGTGTACCGTCGGTCGGGTTAATGACCGAATCCTTTGAGGGGACCAAGTAACTGTATGAGTAGTTCATTAATTAAATCAGTATTGCTGCATTTAGCGTTAGGTGGGTTTTTGTATGCGTCAGCAAACATTCATCCTCCTAAACCTAAAGTAATGGAAGTGACGCTTAATGCGGCTATTCCTGAACCAGAGAAAGCGGTTTCGGCGGTTACGGTTGATCAAAAGCAAGTTGAGCAAAAAATAGCTGAGCTTAAAAAGAAAGAAGATGATAAAAAGCGTGCTGAAGATAAACGCATTCGCGATTTAGAGCGCAGAGCAGCCGATGCACGTAAACAGCGTGAAGCTGAAGCAAGGCGCATTAAAAAGCTTGAACAGCAGCGCAGAGCGAAAGAAAAAGAAACCGCAGAAGCGCAAGCACAAGCTAAAAAAGCCCGAGAAATAGAACAGCGCGAGCGAGCAAAAGCGAAGCAAGCCGAAAAGCAAAAGCAAGAAGCTGAAAACGCAGCAAAAGCAGCTGCCGATAAACGCAAAGCGGAAGAAGCGGCACTTAAAAAAGCTGAAGAAGAGCGTAAAAAACGCGCTGAAGAAGCAGAACGTAAACGTCAGCAAGCATTGCAAGAACAAATGCTGCAAGAGCAACTTGCCAAAGAGCAGGCGGCTCGTAATAAAATACGTCAACAGCAAGTAGTCAGTGAAGTTGATAAATTCCGCGCTCTAATTATGGCGCGTATTCAACAAAACTTACTAATTGATGAAAAAATGAAAAACCAGCAATGCCGCATTAATATCCGTCTTGGATTTAATGGGCTAGTAACGCAGGTAAAATCGTTAGGCGGTGATAAGTTAGTGTGTGAGGCTGCATTAAGAGCCGTTCGCATGGCCGACACATTACCGGTATCTAAAGACAAAGACGTATTCGAGCAACTAAAGAATATTAATATAACCATCGCGCCAGAGTTTTAAGGGATGACATGTTTAACAAAATTAAAATAGCCTGTTTAGTTTTAATATTAGGATTTCAAAGTGTGGCACATGCAGCACTTGAAATTGTTATTACTGAAGGTATAGACGGCGCAAGACCGATTGCGATTGTGCCATTTAAATACCAAGGTATTGGTCCTATTCCAGAGCAGCTAAGTAATGTAATTGCTGCCGATTTAATGCGCAGCGGTAAGTTTAAGCCTGTGAGTGTGTCGCAAATGCCGCAACAACCTCACAAAGATGCGGATATTGATTACAGTGCTTGGGTAAACCAAGGTGTAGAGGCTGTATTGGTTGGTGAAGTAGAGCAGCAAACCAACGGACGCTATCTAGTGCGATATGAGCTGGTTGATGTTATTCGCGGACAAATCACTGGCGGTGAAACACAAATGATGAGCAGCGGTAAGCTGATTCAAAGCCAAGATCATATTTTAGAAGCGCGTCAAAGCGTGATTGGTGAAACTGGCTTTCGTCGTTACTCGCACCGCATCAGTGATGTAATTTATGAAAAACTTACCGGTGAAAAAGGCGCGTTTTTAACAAAAATAGCCTATGTTATTGTTCGTGATACTGATGAAAAGCCTTATCAGTTAGTAGTTGCTGACTACGATGGCTTTAATGAACAAGTATTATTGCGCTCAAAAGAGCCATTAATGTCGCCAGTATGGTCGCCCGATGGGACTAAATTAGCGTATGTAACGTTTGAAAATCGCCAGAGCCAAATATTTATTCAAGACATTTATACCGGTAAACGTGAATTGATCACCAGCTATAAAGGAATTAACGGTGCGCCGCAGTTCTCGCCAGATGGTAAAAAGCTACTGTTGGTGCTGTCAAAAGATAAAACTGGTGCAACTGAGGTTTACTTATTAGACTTACTAACACGTAAAGAGACACGATTAACTCGCCATCGTAGTATAGATACCGAACCTTCGTGGTACCCAAATGGCCAAGATATAGTATTTACGTCGGAAAGGGGTGGTAATGCTCAGATTTATAAGTTAAATTTAAAAACTGGCAGATCTCAAAGATTAACCTTTGACGGTGACATGAACCTAGCGGGTTCTATTTCGCCAGACGGAAAAGAATTAGTGATGGTAAACCGTACTAACGGACAGTATCATCTTGCTAAGAAAGAGTTGGCTACAGGTGCGTTCCAAGTTTTAACCCGAACTCGCCTTGATGAATCGCCGAGCATAGCGCCAAATGGCTCGATGATTATATATAGCACGCTCCATAATAATAAACAGGTACTTGCGCTAGTATCGATGGACGGCCGTTTTAAAGCACGCTTACCTGTGCTTGATGGACAAGTAAAGGCACCGGCTTGGTCGCCATATTTACAGTAATAATTGCTGGTTTACTCAAAATAGGAATCTACTCAATGCAACTTAACAAAATACTTAAAGGCCTGCTAATTGCTGTGCCAGTAATGACACTAGCAGCTTGTAGCTCATCTTCAGATATCGATGAAAATGCAGCTAACCAGTCTAACCAAGCAACTGTTGAACAAACAACTGATACAGTTGAAGTAGCAACAATGACGCCAGAGCAACAAGCTGAAGAGCAACTTCGTCAAAAGTACGAAGCGCTTCGTCAAGAGCAAATCATTTACTTTGGTTTTGACACTGCAACGATTCAAGGTCAATACGGCGAGCTACTTCGTGCACACGCTGAGTTTTTAGTTAAAAACCCTTCAGTTAAAGTATTAATCGAAGGCCACGCAGATGAGCGCGGTACGCCAGAGTACAACATTGCACTGGGTGAGCACCGTGGACAAGCAGTTGAAAAATACCTACAAAGTTTAGGTGTTTCTGAAAGCCAAATTTCAGTAGTTAGCTACGGCGAAGAGAAGCCAATGGTTAAATCTCGCACTGAAGAAGCTTTCGCTAAAAACCGCCGTGCGGTACTAGTTTACTAAGATAAGAGATATTATGAAGCCGAAAATTATTTTGGCAGCCATGATATTGAGCGGGAGCACCCAGTTAATGGCTGCTCCCGCTCCTGTTTCAGAAGCTGCAAGTTCACAGTCGAGCATTGAAAAGCGTTTAGCGACGCTTGAAAAGATGATGCAACAGCGTAACTTCTTACAAGTAGAGTTACAGCAACAGCTTAACTTACTGCAAGACGAAGTGAGTCAAATTCGCGGTGTTACCGAAGAGCAAAGCTATAAACTAGAAAAAGTATTGCAGCGCCAACGCGAGCTTTATCAAGAAATAGAAAACCGTGTTAGCCAAGCATATGCTAAACCGGCCACTCAAGCGCCTACAACAGACTACACGCAACCAGGTAGTGATCAAAGCTACAGCAGTGATTTATCTGAAAACGAAGCCTACGAGCGTGCTGTTGCGCTTATAATGAAAGATAAGCGCTATGATCAAGCTATTCCAGAGTTTCAAGCGTTCTTAACAACGTATCCAAATTCAGTGTACACCTCGAACGCACATTATTGGCTTGGGCAATTATTAACGATTAAAAATGACGGTGTAAAAGCAGCCGAGCATTTCAAAGTAGTTGTTAACGAATTTCCAAACTCAAATAAGCGCCCAGATGCAATGTTAAAGCTTGGTACACTTTTACAAGAGCAAGGGTTAAAGGCTGAAGCGCAAAAAATACTGAATGAGCTTATCAATCAGTACCCAAGTACAACTGCTGCTAAATTAGCCACAGATCGCTTATCAAAATAAATGTTGATGCTTGATTAGACTGCTTTTTGTCATAAGCGGTCTAAATTTGCTCAACTAGACATAAAAACTTAAAAAAAGAGACAATTTCGGTTGCACTCATTTTATAAATAAGTATTATAAGCGCCCGCAGCAAACGAATGGTAACCCCACTCGAAATGCGACAAA